>JAJTXO010000153.1 GCA_021463315.1 Caldilineales bacterium
TGGACAGCGGCGCAGTTTGAAATCCAGCAGCCCGGCTCGCCCGCCGGGCAAGACCACATAGCGGGGGCAGCCGGCCAGCACCTCGGGCGCGGGGAGCAGCCAGGGATGCAGGTTGGCCTGGCTGACCACGGCAAAGGCAAAGGCCGGCGCCTGTCCGTGGCTCCAGATGACTTCGGCCGGTGTTTCGTCCGCCGCGGCTACGCTCACCATGAAGCCCAGCCGCCGGCCCAGCTCCGTCAGCAGATGCAACAGTGCGGCCAGATCGGCGTTGCGCCGCTGCGGCTGATCTTCGTCGCGCAGTCGCAGCAGATCGTTCTCAGGCTGGCCGTAGGACTCCAGACAAGCGGCCAGCAGCTCGGCTTCGGGCGTCAGCCAGCCAGGAAAAGCGGCATAGGCCGCCTCTATCAGCGCGCCCCGCGACGCCGGGCCGGCCTCCAGTTGCCGGGCGATGAACTGTTCCACGCGATCGGCCAGCGGCGGCTGGGACGATGGGCGGTCGGCCATCCACAGCCCACCCTGGCCGGGATCAGCGGGATCGACCGGCGCATAGGCCAGGCCGGGCGGCGGCAGATCGTGGGCCAGCGCCAGGCGCATCTGCGCCAGCAGGAAGCTGACGGGCTGGCGCGCGCCTTCAGGGTGGCGGGCCAGCTCGGCCAGCAGCCCCAATTCGCTCCAACGCACTGCGCAGGCAGTCTGCACCAGGCTGGGCGGCGTGGGTTCTCCGCGCGCCTCGATCACGTGGTGGGCGGCCTCCTGGGCGCGGAGCCGGAGGCGTTCAGCCAGCGCCGGAGCGCCATCATCGGCCGGCGCGTCGCCTGGCGTCAACTCAAAGCGCCACTGAGTGCGGCTCGCGGGCCGGGCCAGGGGACTTGCGCTGGCCTGGGCTGTCAGTTGCCAGCCGGCCGCGGCCGCGGCCGCCAGCACAGCCAGCCCGCGCCGGGCGCTTGGGTCGGCGAAGGCCAGCATCAGGCGTCCGTTGGGCGCCAAGGTGGGGCGCAGGGCGCGCAGCGCGGCCGCGAGCGCGCGCGCGTACCAATCCCAGCTCCACTGGCCGATGCTGAGCGCGGGACGCTGGCGGTTGGCAGCCTCGCGGCCGAACAGCCAACCCGTCCACAGGAAATTGAGCGCATAGGAGGCCGGATCGAAGGGGGGCGGCTCGCTCAGAATCAGCGCGACGCTGCCTGGGACAAGCTGCTCGACCAGCTCTGGCGCGGTCAGCGTCAACGGCAGCACGCGCCCCTCCCCCTCTGGCCCGCGCAGCCGCGTCAGGTCGGCAGCCAGCAGCAGCGGCCGTTCTCGCCGGGCTGATTCGCCGGCCGCGCGGCCGCGCAGGGTGCGATGGGCATGTTCGAAGGCCAGCCAGAGGTTGGGCTCAACAATGCGGCGCGGAAGCTGCCAGCGGCCGGACTCCTGATTGACGCGCAGACTGGCGGCCGGCAGGCCAGCCGCCATGGCGTGCAGGATCATGGCGCGGGCCGCTCGCTGCTCCTCGCCGTTGCTCAGACGTTGTTCTGCGGCCGTCAGCAGCTCGCTGAACACCAGCAAGGCGCGCGATGGGTAGAGGTCTTGCAGGCTGCGGGCTTGTGCGGTCAGCGGATCGCCAGGTTTCACCAGCCGGCTCAGCAGCCCCCAATAGGCCGCGCCGCGCACCTCCAGCGCTGCCACCTGGGCCACGTCGACCATGTCGGCCGGTGCGTCGCCCTGGCTGCCACAGTGGGGACAGCGATAGTGTTTTTCGACCGGTTCGCCGATGCTGTGATCCCAGATGAAACACTCGGCCGGGATGGACTGGGCGCATTCGGGGCAGATGGTCTCGTACAGCGCGGCCAGATGGTGGGCCAGGGTCTGGCCGCGGCGCGGCGCGTCGGCAATGCGGCTGAAGGCGTGGTCCACCACGGCCGCGGCCGGCGGCGCGGCGCTGGCCAGCACCCCCAGCAGCGTAGCCGGGCTGGCGTTGTTGAGCAGGAGGCGCCGGCGCTGCGCCGTGGCAACCCGCGCCAGCGTCCCCTGACTGGCGAAGGGGTCCAGCACCAGGTCGCCGGGCTGGCTGAAGCGCTGCAGGCAGGCTTCGATCAGGGCGCTGGACCAGGGGCGGTGTTCGTTGGGCCACAGCGGGTCAGCGGGTGCGGGGTCTTCGGGCCAGAAGGGCATGGGCCAGGTGATCTTGGGGGCGGCGGCGGTCATGGCGGGATAGTAACATAGATGGCGGCATAACTCAAGTTGCGCTGAACTTTCAGGTTGTGCTATAATACACGTATGCGAACTTTGATCACCGGAGGGGCCGGCTTTCTGGGCGTTGCGCTGGCCAATTACCTTGTAGCGAACGGTCATGCCGTGCGGGTCTTGGACGATCTGAGTGTCGGCGATCCTGCCCGTCTGGATGGGCGCGTGCTCTTCTCGCGCGGGGATGTGCGCAATGTGCCCACGCTGTGGACGCACCTGCAGGATGTGGAATGCGTCTTTCACCTGGCCGCGCGCGTGGCTGTGTCGGAGTCGATCCTCTATCCGCAGGAATACAACGATGTCAACGTGGGCGGCACGGTGGCGTTGCTGGCGGCCATGCGCGATGTGGGCGTGCGGCGCGTGGTGCTGGCTTCGTCCGCCACGGTCTACGGTGAACAGCCCACGCAGCCGGTGCATGAGGGCATGCGGCCCAACCCTGGCTCCCCCTACGCGGTCACCAAGATCGCGGCCGAGCACTATCTTTTTACGCTGGGCAAGCTGTATGGTCTGGAAGCGGTAGCGCTGCGCATCTTCAATGCCTATGGGCCGGGCCAGCGCATTCCGCCGTCGCACGCGCCCGTGGTGCCGCTCTTTCTCAAGCGGGCGCTGGGCGGCGGGTCGCTGGTGATTCACGGCGACGGCCGGCAGAGTCGCGACTTTGTCTACGTGGATGATGCCGTGGCCGGCATGGCCGCGGCCAGCATGACCGCTGCGGCGGTGGGCCAGATCATCAACATTGGGTCAGGGGAGGAAACTTCGCTGCGCGATCTGGTGCGCAGGGTGGCTGCGGCGACCGGCCGGGAGCCGGCAGTGTTGAACAATGCCAGCCAGGGCGCTGGCGTATCACGCCTGGTGGCAGATCTGGCCCGGGCGCGCTATTTGCTGGGCTATGAGCCGCGCACCAGCTTGCAGGATGGTTTGCGGCAGTTGCTGGCCAAGGATCCCCAATTCGACAGGACGCGGGTATTGGCGGGGTGAGGTCTGGCGTGGAATGAAGGGGGTCTTTTCGCGGAGGGAGCACGTCCACGGACAGGCTGTGGCGTGGGGTGCTCCCTCCGCGCTGGCTTACATCGCGGGCAGGGGCGACGATGAGGGGCGGCTAATAATGGACCACCACTTGGGCGCCGTTGGGAGTGAAACTGTAGAGCCACTGCGCTTCGTCGGGCCGCATGTTGACACAGCCGTGGCTCATGGGCTGGCCGAAGTTGTTGTGCCAGTAGGCGCCGTGGATGGCATGGCCGCGGTTGGTGAAGTACATCACCCACGGCACGTTGGGCAGATCATAGCCGGGGCCGGTCATGCGCTGCGACTGGACGTGGTACAGAATGGAATAGGTGCCCACCGGGGTGGGGAAGGCCAGGCCCGTGCTGACCAGCGTGCTGAACATGGGCGTGCTGCCTTCGTAGGCGGTCAGCGTCTGGCTGCTGAGGTTGATATCGATCCAGCGGCCGCTGCTGGCGGCTGGCTGGCTGGGCGTTGTTTGACTGGGCGCGGGCTGGGCCACGGCTGCACCTGCGCCCGATCCAATCGTCAGACGCTGCCCAACGTAGATGTGGTTGGGATTGGCGATGCCGTTGGCGCTGGCCAGGGCCGCCACGGTGACGCCATAGCGGGCCGCGATGCTGCTCAGATTCTCGCCGACCCGCACCACATGCACACCGCTGCTGGCTGAGCTGCCGGAGCTGGCGCCGCCGGAGGCTCCGGGGATGGTCAGTCGCTGGCCGGAGTAGATGAAATTGGGATTGCTGATGCCGTTGGCCTGGGCCAGGGCGGCCAGGCTGACGCCGTAGCTGCGGGCGATCTGGCTGAGCGTCTCGCCGCGCTGAACCACATGGATGCCGCCTTGATAGGCGGGTGCAGCGCCTGCGGGCAGGGCTGGCAACAACAAAGCCACCAACAGGATCAGAAGAATTGCTAACTTGAGGGGATATCTGCGACGCATCGTACACTCTCCAGGATGAAAGCAACAAGAGGATAAACTGCCGATAGCCGTCATAACGCGCGACTTATGTTATGTTGTACCCAAGAAGCAGGCAAATGTCAAATTCTGCACCGCAGGGAAAAGACGCTGCTTTCAGCGTTTGCTGCGTGTCATCTCAAAAAACCGGGGGCGGGACTTCCGAGGTCTTTCTCCGACGCCAGCCTGAGCCGTTGCCGCGCTTGTGCTTTATGCACCCTGCGTTTCCTGTGGTATAATCCCGGCGTCAGCAGCGCAGCACCTTGACAGCAAAATAGCAAGCTGGAGCGCCGTCGCTGGGCGTCCGTTCTGCGGGCGGCCAGAGGAACTTCCCGACTCCTACCCGTGCGCCAACACGGGGCAGTTGCCTCACGAAACAGCAAGTGAGGGCGCTGTGGCCGCAAGGCCGCAGCGACTACAACCGCAACAGAAAGCAATCCCGGCGCAGGCCGCTGGCCACAGCGGCCCCGTCAGGGCTGAAACGGTGGGGTAAGAGCCCACCAGCGGCGGCAGCGATGACGCCGGCTGGGCGAGCGTGCAACCGGGAGCAAGGCGAGTGGGCCAGGCGATTGCGCATGCGCAGCAGTTTGGTCTCGTCGCAGCCGGAACGGCAAGGTCGGGTAACACCCGGCAAGCCAGGACCGGCCTCAGGCCGCAAGGCCTGAGAGACAGATGACGGCCTCGACAGAATCGGGGGTACATCCAGCTTGTTGTCTTCACCTGCTCGGGCCGGTCTCCTGACCGTGCCCCTGCAACCTGCTCGGGCCGGTCTCCTGACCGTGCCCCTGCAGCCTGCTCGGGCCGGTCTCCTGACCGTGCCCGCGGATGCTTCGCATCTGATTGCCGACGTGGCGGAATTGGCAGACGCGTCAGACTTAGGATCTGGTGGCCTAACGGCCGTGGGAGTTCAAGTCTCCCCGTCGGCACTGACAAGGAGTTGATTCTTGACTAATTTCCTGACATGGGTAAAATACCAACCTGTCAGGCCGTTGTGCATTTACAATTCAGCGATAGATAGGGCGTTCTGGCTGTACGGGCCCGTAGCCGAGCGGGAAGGCGCCTCCTTTGCAAGGAGGAGATCGTCGGTTCGAATCCGACCGGGTCCACCTCCGCGGGCACAGGCAGCGTCAGAACGGTCCTTCTATCTCAGCAGATCACCTATGCGGGCGTAGTTCAGCGGTAGAACGTCTCCTTGCCAAGGAGAAGGTCGTGAGTTCGAATCTCATCGCCCGCTCTTGCAACGATTGACAGGCGACAACTGGCGTATGGCATTGAAGTTTCAGTGGCATACGCTTGTTTCTTTCACTAGTTTGTCAGCCGGTTGCCCGTGCCGAGGTAGCTCAGTTGGTAGAGCACGCGACTGAAAATTGCGGTGTCCCCAGTTCAAGTCTGGGCCTCGGCACCAGGTCTTTCCCCGGACTGCGTCTGGGGCAGCATTCGGGGATCGTCTAATGGCAGGACAGGGGACTTTGGATCCTCTAATCGTGGTTCGAATCCACGTCCCCGAGCTTGCACCTTGGTCGATGACCGTCGTTAACAGAACAGACTGAACGAATGTTGTATGGTGACCATAGCTCAATTGGCAGAGCACCTGGTTGTGGCCCAGGAGGTCGTGGGTTCGAGCCCCACTGGTCACCCCAGTCCTCAGTTCAGAGCGCCCAGACTTTTTAAGTTTGGGCGCTTTTTGTTCTGTTGACGGGGCTGTCGGCCTCTGCTTCGGTGATCCGGAGGCAAGATCAGCCGTGACATCCGTATTGGTGCTCAACGCAACCTATGAACCGCTCAGCGTCGTGTCGATCCGGCGCGCGATTGTCCTGCTGCTCAAGGAAAAGGCCGAGCTGCTGGAAGCGGCCGAGACCACGCTGCGCGCCCGCGGCGTGGCCATGCCGGTGCCGCTGGTGATCCGCATGGTCTACTACGTGCGCATCCCCCGCTCCATGACCCTGCCGCTGTCCCGGCGCACGATCATGGCGCGCGACCAGTACACCTGTCAATACTGCGGCGCCGCGCCGCAGCGCGCTGATTTGACCCTGGATCACGTGCTGCCCCGCAGCCGCGGCGGCAAGACCGAATGGGAGAATGTGGTGGTGGCTTGCCGCTTCTGCAATCAACGGAAGGGCAGCCGCACCCCCAAGGAGGCGCAGATGACGCTGTTGCGCCAGCCGCGCCGTCCGCGCTACATCGCGTTGGCCCTGTTGGGCGAGAACAATCAGCGGGAGGTATGGAACAAGTATCTGTTCTAAAACAAACGGGCTGCCCCTGAGGGCAGCCCGTTCGCTTTCGCGCCGTAGCAGTTATCGGATAATCCGAGGCGATGCTACGGCGCTGTGGTTATGACTACACATTAGCATCACCTCCTGTTGTAAGGATAGCTGGGGAGGGGCCGGTCATCGACCGGACAGCACGATTATGGTGCATAACGTCCGAATTGTCAATTCGCGGCCGCGCGCATCGGCGTTCTGGCGCTTTTGCGACCTTCGCCCCGTATCATCTCAAAAACCGGGGGCGAGACTTCCGAAGTCTGCACAGGCGTTGGGCGCCTCGACCACTGAGTCGATCTCCAGATCCACGGGCAGCGGGTCTGTCAACTCGATCGCACTGTGGCTGACTGCGCAGCGCCAGGCGTAGACCTCAACGCCTTGGGCATGGGCGCGGCGCAGGCTGGCGGCAAAGGCCGGGTCAGCCGTGGGGTGCGGACGAAAGCGCAGCACATCGCTGCGTTGCACCACAAAGCCCACCGCCACCCGCTCGCCCGCGCGGCGCAACGCGGCCAGCTCCTCCAGATGCTTGACGCCGCGCGTCGTGGGCGCGTCGGGGAAGAGCGCGCAGCCCTCCTCCACCAAGGTGACCGACTTGATCTCCAGCCAGCAGCGCGTCCGGGTCAGATCGGATCCGCCGCTCAGCAGGAAGTCCAGCCGGCTGTCACCGACGCGCACCTCCGGCTGGACCTGGCTGTAGCCGGCCAGCGACGCCAGACGGCCCGCGGAAAGCGCTTCGGCCGCCAGCCGGTTGGGCAGGCGCGCATCCACCGACACCAGCACCCCCGCGTATTCGACCAGCGCCAGATGGCAGGCGGTCTTGCGCGCCGTGCTGGCGTTGGCCGGCGCCACCCAGACGGCCGCGCCAGGCGTGAACAACTCTCCCAGCCGGCCGGAGTTCGGCACGTGCGCCGGCAGCAGGCGGCCATCCATCTCCACCACAGCACGAAAGCGGTTTTCGCGGCGGATGAAGCGAGCGGGCAGCAGCGGGGTAGGCCAGTTCATTGCGGGTGTCCAGGGGCTGGGCGCACAGCGGCGAATGAGAGGATGGCCGGCCGGTTGGCGGGCAGCGCGCTGCGCCAAGTCCGGCCAGCGCGGCGAGATTCGCGCGGCAGCGCTCAGGGCGCGGCCGCGGGCTGAGCCTGGGCGGCCTGCAGCGCGGCCAGGGCTGCGTCCAGCTCGGCGGCGCTGGTGAGCTGCGCGGCGGTCTGCAAGAAGGCCTGCAACGAGGGGCTGAGCTCGCGCAGCTGCACCAGCTTGGGTCCGATGGGGTCGGTGGCGGCCGCGCCGGTGGCGTAGCTGCCGTGGAAGGCGAAATAGGCCTGGTTCAACACCCGCAGCAGGTAGCCGTTCTCGGCGAAGGTCTGGCGGCGCGCCTCCATGAAGGCCTCAGCCTCCTCCACGTAGCCATCAGCCAGCAGCGCATCCACCACCAGGCGGGTGGCCCGCATCTGCGGTCCGAACTCGAACGGCTGGGGCTCGGCCAGCGGCGCTTCGGCCTCGTCAGGCGTCTGCACTGGCAGCGCGGGCGGCGTCAGCAGATCGGGGTAGTGGC
>JAJTXO010000154.1 GCA_021463315.1 Caldilineales bacterium
AATAAACCGGGGTCGAGACTTCCGAAGTCTGCGCAGGTTTGTTCAAAACGGGCTCACAGTCCATAAGACTTCGGAAGTCTTCCCCCTCTATTGAGATGATACAGCGGGTGCATTCAAAATGGGTTGACTCCCCTCCGGCCCGTAGGACGATTTTCCAAATCGTCCGCCTTATGGCCGTGGGAACGGACGATTTGGAAAATCGTCCTACGCGGGCTCAACCCGTCTTGAGCACACCCATTTGACAAGCCCTGCCAGCCAATACGCAACTACTCCTCACGCAAACCGGCTAAAGCCTCGACTCCCCACGCGTGCCGAAGCTGCCCTCCCTCCCTTTCACCTGTCTACCCGTCTACTTGTCTACCTGTCTACTTGTCTACCTGTCTACCAACCTACCAACCTACCAATCTACCAACCTACCAACCTACCAATCTACCAACCTACCTCCACCCCTCCAACACCCCCTTCACCGCGCCCGCGAACGCGTCGCCGCTGGCGCCGTCCAGCACGCGGTGATCGAAGGTGAAGCTGAGATAGACCATGGGACGGATGGCCAGATAGTCCTCGGCGCTGGGCTCCACCGGATGGCCGCGGCTGATCACCACCGGCCGCTTCTGGATCGCGCCTACGCCCAGGATCCCCACGTTGGGCTGATTGATAATCGGCATGGCAAAGAGGCTGTTGCCCACGCCGTGGTTGGTGATGGTGAAGGTCGAGCCCTGGATCTCGTCCGGCTTGAGCTGGCCGGCGCGGGCGCGCTGGGCCAGGTCGTTGACCGTGCGCGCCAGCCCCAGCAGGCTGAGCTCGTCCGCGTCGCGGATCACCGGCACCACCAACCCATCGTCGATGGCCGTAGCCATGCCGATGTGGTAGCGGCGCTTGAGCAGCAGGCCATCCTCGCGGTAGACCGCGTTGGCCTGGGGCACGGCCTTCAGCGCGGCGACGATGGCCTGAACGAAATAGGCGGTGAAGGTCAGCGTCACCCCCTTGGCCGCAAACTCAGCCTTGTGCGCCATGCGGTGCGCCACCACCGCGCTCATATCGGCCTCCATGACCGTGGTCACATGGGGCGAGGTGCGCCGGCTGGCCAGCATATGCTCGGCGATCAGCTTGCGCAGCCGGGTATGCGGCAGCAACTGCTCGTCGCTGTCAACCGGCAGGGCCGGTGCGGCCGGGCGGCTGGCTGGCCGCGCGGGTGCAACAGGGGGCGGCGCGGCCGGCGCGGGCGCGCTGGTGGCCAGGGGCAGATCGTCGGTGGGCTTGAACAGGTCGCCCGTGCCCGGCTGCTCCCAGGGGGCCAGCTCCTGGTCAGCCGGCTCGGCCGGCGCGCTGGCGCGGGTCTCGATCGCGGCCAGCACATCCTGCTTGGTGATGCGCCCCTCGCGGCCGGTGCCGGTCACCCGCTGCAGGTCGATGCTGTGCTCGCGGGCCATGCGCGCCACCACCGGCGAGATGCGCCCCAGGTCGCGGCTTGCTGGCTGCGCCGGCTGAGCTGGCGCGGCTGCCATCGGCTGGCTGGCCGGCTCGGCCGCGGCTGTTTCAGCCACGGCGTGCAGATCAACCCGGGCCGGCGCGTCGGGAACGGCCTCGCCCGGCTGGCCGATAGCCGCCAGCACCGTGCCTGCGTGCAGCGTTGTCCCCTCAGGATGGTACAGCTTGAGCACCACGCCGGCGGTTGGAGCTGGCACCTCCGTGTCAACCTTGTCCGTCGACACCTCCAGCAAGGGCGCGTACTGCTCGACCGTGTCGCCCACCTGCACCAGCCAGCGGCCAATGGTCCCTTCTACGACCGATTCGCCCAGTTGGGGCATGATAACGTTGGTTGCCATAGGTCGTCCTTGTGTGTGGAACGCAATGCGTAACTCGTAACTCGTAACTCGTAACCCGGAGTCTGCCCGCGGCGCGTGCCTTTGAATCACAGGTTACGGCTTCCGACCTCCGGGTCCCGGCTTCCGGGTTACCGATCACCGAGCCGATCACCGATCACCGATCACCGGTTAGCTAATACTCCGCCAGCCAGCGCATCGACTCCGCGATGCGCCGCGCGTCGGGCATGAAGAAGCTCTGCATGGGCAGGCTGAAGGGCACCCCCGGCACATCGGGCGCGCCGTAGCGCAGCACCGGCGCGTCCAGGTCGTCGAAGGCCTCGGCCGCGATGATCGCCGCCACCTCTGCGCCCACGCCGAAGGATTGGTTGTCCTCGTGGACGATCAGCGCCTTGCTGGTGCGGGCCACCGATTCGAGGATCGTCGCCTTGTCCAGCGGGGAAATCGTGCGCAGATCCACGATTTCGGCCTCGACGCCATCGACCGCCAGCATCTCGGCCGCCTTGAGGCATTCGTGCAGCATCATGCCATAGGTGAAGACGCTCAGATCGCGGCCGCGGCGCTTGATGTCAGCGCGGCCGATGGGCGTCACGTAGGCGCTGTCCGGCGCCTCTCCCTTGACCAGGCGATAGGTCTTCTTGTGCTCCAGGAAGAGCACGGGATCGTTGATCTGCAAGGCAGCGCGCAGCAAGCCCTTGGCGTCGTAGGGGGTGGCCGGCGCCACCACATACAGGCCGGGGAAGTGCGCGAAGGTCGCCTCGATGGACTGGCTGTGGTAGAGGCCGCCACCGATGCCGCCGCCGTAGGGCGCGCGAATCACCAGCGGACAGGTCCATGAGCCATTGCTGCGATAGCGCATCAGCGCCACCTCGCTGACGATCTGGTTCATGGCCGGGTAGATGAAGTCAGCGAACTGGATTTCACAGACCGGACGCAGCCCATGCAGCGCCATGCCGACGCCCACGGCGATGATCGACGACTCCGACAGCGGCGAATCGATCACCCGATCGGCGCCGAACTCGGCAAAGAGGCCCTGGGTGGCGCGAAAGACGCCGCCGCGCGGCCCCACATCCTCGCCGATGACCACAATGCGCGAGTCGCGGCGCATCTCCTCGGCCAGGGTATCGCGAACAGTCTCGACGATGTTCTTGATGGCCATGGTCAGCTCTCCTTAGCCAGGCTAGACAGTTGGCCGCCCGGCCAGCGCCAGGCGCGCACGGCGCGGTCGCCCACACTGCCGGCCTCGAACACCCCTACTAACGCCTCTTCGGCCAAGGGATAGGGGGCAGCCAGCGCTTCGGCTTGGGCATGATCGATCTCGGCCAGGATTTCCTTCTCCAGGCGCTTCAGCCCGGCCTCGTCCAGCAGGCCGCGCTGGATCAGCGCGCGGTTCAGCCGCGGCAGCGGATCGCGCTGCTTTTGCGCCTCGAGCTCGGCGCGGTCGCGATAGGTGCGGTCGTCGTCGTCGCTGGAATGGGCCGTCAAGCGCGTGGTGCGCGCCTCCAGCAGCGCAGGGCCATCGCCGCGCCGCGCCCGCTCCACCGCCTCCTTGATGACGTTGTAGCTCTCGAAGAAATCGTTGCCGTCGAAGGCGATCCCTGGCATGCCGTAGGCGTAGCCGCGCTCGGCCGGGCCAGCCACCGCCATCTGCTTATCCAGCGGCACCGAGATGGCATAGTGGTTGTTCTCCACCATACAGAGGAAGGGCAGCTTGTGGACGCCAGCCCAGTTGAGCCCCTCGTGCCAGTCGCCCTGGCTGGTGGCCCCTTCGCCCAGCGCGCACATGGCCACCAGCGGCTCACCCTGGAGCTTGATGGCAAAGGCCGTGCCCGCACATTGCGGCACCTGCGTGGTGGTCGGACTGGAGAGGGTGACCAGCCGGCTGCTGGCCAGGTTGTAGTGGTTGGGCATCTGGCGCCCGCCGCTGCTGGGATCGGCTGCCTTGCCGTAGGTGCCCAGGAAGATATCTGCCGGTCGCACGCCCAGCGCCAGAACAGTCACCAGGTCGCGATAATGAGGGAAATAGTAGTCCCGACCGACCTGCAGCGCCATGCCCGCGGCCAGTTGGCATGCTTCCTGGCCGATGCCGGAGATGTGAAAGGCAATTTTGCCCTGGCGGTGCAGGATCCAGCAGCGCTCGTCCAGCTTGCGCGCCAGCAGCATCAGCCGGTGGGCTCGCAGCAGCTCCTCGGCGGACAGATCGGCAGCGTGGTCATGAGTAACGAATTCTTGCGGCAACAGCGCGTCCATGACTCCTCCTTCAGCTTGTGCCCTCATAGTGGGAGCGCAGTTGGACGTTCAGACAAGGTTGGCGCATCGGCGCGCCCTGGAACCAACTTGCAGGTCTGCAACAAGACCCCAACTGCCCGGTCCAGTGAACGGAGCAAAGTATACAACAAGCCGCGACGATCGGCAAGGATGACGGCGCATAAATCGCACAAACAGCCCGCCGCAACAGCCCCCACCGCGTATCGGCGCTTACAATTATGTCTTTTGCCTTCTTGTGCTATAATTCAGCCAAACCCAACCGTAAAAGGAGATTCAACCATGAGCATGAGAAGCGCCAATCTATACGGCGTGCGCGAGGAACTGGCCGCTGCGCTGAAGAGCGAAGGACTGGGCGATTCCGCCAAGCTGCTGGCCGCTGCCAACACCCCCAAGGCGCGCCAGGAACTGGCCGTCAAGCTGGGCGTGGACAGCAAAGAGGTGTTGGAGCTGGCAAACCGCGCCGATCTGGCCCGCATCAAGGGCATCGGCACGGTCTATTCCGATCTGCTGGAGCAGGCTGGCGTGGACACAGTAGCCGAGCTGGCGCGCCGCAACGCTGAGAACCTGTACACCAAGATGGTCGAGACCGCGGGCGAACACTTCGTCCAGCGGCTGCCCCGTTTGGAGGATGTGGTCGATTGGGTGGCGCAGGCCAAGGAATTGCCGCGCGTGCTGGAGTACTAGGACAGCCGGGCGTACCAGAGGCCGGTGTATCTCTGTAGCGCAACCGTCCGGGCTGGATTGCGTTTGTCACCAAGTCAAGGGCCGATAGTTCCGATGAACTGTCGGCCCTTGACCGATTCAACCGCCAGGTGCGACTCGCCGCTCTATCGGGATGGGGGTGCGGACGATCGGGCTGCCGGCGCGCATCCTGACCGTCTATCCATGGCCATAGATCTTCTGGAACCTTCTGGCTGCCTCCTGAGTGCCGATCAACAACAGCTCGGCCTGGGCGGGCAGGGGCAGATAGGGGTCAGGGTTGATCTGGACGCCTCCGTCCACGCTTAGTCCGACCACGGTGCAGCCGGTCTGACTGCGCACCGCGGCCTCGGCGATGCTCTTGCCAGCCAGGGAGGAAGAAACCGTCAGGCGGAAGATATCCAACCCCTCAGCCACCATCAGGATATCGTCGCGATCCAGCAGGTTGATGATCGCGTTGGCCCCCAGCGACGCATAGGACATGACGAAGTTGGCGCCAGCCCGGTGCAGGGTGGCCACATTGCGTTCACGCACCGCCCGGCTGATGATCTGCACCTCCGGCCGCAGTCGCCGGCAGTAGATGGTCAGATAGATGTTGGTGTCGTCGTCGTGGGTGGTGACGATGATGCCCGACGCCTCCATGATGTTGGCTCGCTTCAGCACCTCAGAGTCGGCTGCATCGCCCAGGATATCGGTCTCGGGATCGCGAATCTGTTCAGGCGCCCGCTCGACGACGCGGTAGGGGACGCGGCGTTCGGCCAAGGCATGGGCCGCGGCCCGGCCCACCCGGCCACCGCCGATGATCAGAATCGGGCCATTGGCTTCCTGCGACCGGTGGAAAAGGGTGTTGTACTGCTTGATCTGCCCCACAGAGCCGGCCAGCACCAGCACCGTGCCCTCCTGGATCAGCGTCTCCGGCCGGGAAAGCTGAAACTGGCCGCGCTCCCAGACGCCCAACACACTGACCCCCGCGCGCTCACGCAGCCTGGCCTGGGCAATGGTCTGATCGACCAGAGAGGTGCCGGAAACCACGGCCTCGGCCACCAGGATCTGATCCAGGTGGCCGATGGCCTGGGCCAAATTCTCGCCGCCCAGCGTGCGCCGCGCCAGCGCCTGGCCCAACATCTCGCCCACCTGGATCACATGGTTGCAGCCGGCCAGCTTCAGAATGTCCGCTGAACCGACCGAGCTGGCCGTGGCGATGATGGACACGGTCTCCGAGACCTCGCGCACAGTGAAGGCCACGTTGGTGTTGATCCTGTCGTCGGCGGTGGTGGCCACCAGCAGCGCGCTCGCGGCCCGGATGCGGCGATAGGTCTCTGGATTGTCCAGCTCGCCGATCACCACGCGGTAGCCCTGTTCATACAGCTCGATGGCCTGGCTCATGTCGGAGACCAGCAGCGCGTAGGGGTGTTCGAGCTGCTGCAAACGCTTGATCAACGCCTTGACGACCGAGTCGAAATGAGTCAGGATCACATGGCCGCGGGTCTCCGCGGGCAGCTCGGTGGGGGTGCGCGCCTCGGCCTGCGCCCTGAGCCAGGGCGCATAGAAGAACTCGATGAAGGTGAAAGGGAAAAGGATCAGCAGAAAGAGCACCCCGCTGATCATCACCACGATGGAGAAGAGCTTGCCCAGATCGCTCTCGAAGGTGATGTCGCCAAAGCCCAGGGTCGACATCACCGTCATCGTCCAGTAGAAGCCGGTGATCCATGAGTAGCTGCGCCCCTCGCGCAGCATGATCCCATGAAACAGGATGCTGTAGGCGACGATCAAAAGCGCCAGCACCGCCAGAAAGCGCAGCAGGTTGGCGATGTTCATCCGGCTGGGCCGTTGGCGCAGGAAGTAGATGATCTGAGTGGTCAGGGTTTTCATGGCGCGATCAGCGGCGGTCGTCGGCGATGCAAAAAGCCCTCCAGCCAATACACCACCAGCGCCAGCCAGACGATGCTGAAGCCGAAAAGGCGCAGCGTGTCGAAGGGCTCGTGATAGACGAAAACGCCGATGCTGAACTGCAAGGTGGGGGCGATGTACTGCAACAGCCCCAGGGTGGTCAGCGGCACCAGCCGCGCGCCGGAGGCAAACAGCAGCAGCGGCACGGCCGTCACCACGCCGGAGAAGGCCAGCAGGCCGCTGATGGCCGGCCCCTGGGCAATGAACCCGGCCTCGCCGCGGCTGAACAGATAGAGCCAATAGGCCAGCGCGGGCAGGCAGAGGATCGCCATCTCCACAGTCAGCCCCTCCAGCGAGCCCAGCCGGGCCGTCTTGCGCAGCAGGCCGTAGACGCCGAAGCTCAGAGCCAGCGTCAGCGAGATCCACAGGGCGCCGCCCGCGGTCAGCACCAGGAAGAGCACGCCCAGGCCGGCGATGCCCACCGACAGCCACTGGCCGGCGCGCATGCGCTCACGCAGCACCAGCAGGCCCAGCACCACGCTGACCAGCGGGGTGATGAAGTAGCCCAGGCTGGTCTCCACGATGTGGCCGTTGTTGTTGGCCCACAGATAGATCAGCCAGTTGATCGCCAGCAGCACGGCAGTGACCAGAAAGACGCCAAAGACCGCGGGCCTGCGCAGCCCGTCAGCCAGCCACTGCCACTGCCGGCGCAGCGCCATCAACAACAGAACCACCACCAGCGACCAGAGGATGCGGTGGATCAGGATCTCCTGGGCCGACACGGAGGACAGCGCATGCCAATAGAGCGGCAAGATGCCCCAAAACAGGTAGGCGACAGCAGCCAGCAAGGAACCTCGTTTCATGGCGGCTATTGTAACGCCAGCGAGGATCGGCAGCCAAATGCGCACGCGGTTGGCAGCGCCGAATTGAAGCCGCGGCGCTTTGCGTGTATACTAGCCTATCGACGCCGGAGCCAGGCGCGGACGCCCCGGCCATCCTCGATCATAGCCTGGAGTTTCTAATGGTTCACATCTACAACTACGCCACCGACGAGTTCATCGGCAGTATCAGCGAAGAGGATTTCGCCTTTATGCAACGTGACCTGGAAGAAGAGTCGTTGGAGGATACCAACTACTACATCAACCAGGCCACCGTTGATATGTTCGAACAGCAAGGCGCCAGCCCGACCTTGGTGACGCTGTTGCGCACCGCACTCAGCGGCGCCGAAGATATGGATATCCGTTGGGAGCACGACTGATCCGGCGGCAAAAAAAGCGGTCCGCAGGACGTCGCTGCCCGGTTTGA
>JAJTXO010000155.1 GCA_021463315.1 Caldilineales bacterium
CTGGCCAGCATCTGTTCGTCTGGGATGCGGCGGCCGATGGGCTGATGGGGCGCAGCGACGCCGCGGTGTTGCGGCTGGTGGCGGCTGCCAGGCCGGTGGTCCAGCCCAACGCGGCCGCGGGCCGCGCCAGCTTCGGCGCGGTCGGCGCGGCCACCCGGCCTTTCCCGGTGCGCGGCGGGCAGGTGCAGGTCATGGATCAGGCCAGCGGACAGCCCGTGGCCGGCGCCTTGGTTTTCCGGCTGCCGGCCGGCCAGGTGGCCGATGGCCTGCCGTTGGGCAGCGGACAAGCGCCCTATCGCACCGATGTCAACGGCTTTTTGCAGGGCCGCGGCCAGATCGACGCGGGCGACACCTTGATCGCTCTGCTGCCCATCACCCGCACCCGCACGATTACCACCGCCTATAGCTTGTTCTACACCAGCGCCGAGCCGATCAGCACCACCATCGACGCCACCACGGTGGCCAGCGACACCCTGCTGCGCCAGCTCTTCGTCTCGCCGGACAACCCGCTGCTGCTCTTCGATCTGAACGTCTCGCTGGAGTGGGACGCGCGCAGCGATCCCGATTTCCTGCTGCAACTGGAGGAGGGCTTCCAGCGGGCGTCGGAGGTGCTGTACGATCTGTCCAACGGCCAGATGGCGCTGGGCCGGGTGCGCGTCTTTCAGAACAAGGAGCAGTGGCTGACCTCGGACATGCAGATCTACGCCAACAACCGGGTGCGGCCGCGGGCCAGCATGGGGGGCATCGTGCAACAGACGCTGGACGAGAGGGACCGCGACGGCGTGTTGATCGAGGATGCCTACAATCCGGGCGCGATCCGCATGGGGCCGGTGTGGGATCCGTTTGGCCAGAGCCGGGCCGACCTGGGACGCGATTGGTGGCGGGCTTTGGCCCATGAGTTGGGGCATCACCTGCTCTTTCTGCCCGACAACTACCTGGGCTACCGCACCGATCCGGACGGCAGCATCGTGGATGTGATCAGCGTGGACTGCGCGGGCAGCGTGATGACCACCGCCTACGACGACGCCTACAGCGAGTTCGTGGATTTCGACGCCGCGCGCTATTACAGCCAGGACGCCGATGGTCGCACGGTGGCCCAGTGGCCGGGCGAGTGCCGCGAGACGCTGGCCGCCTACACCACCAAGCTCTCCGACTGGGAGATGATCCAGCGCCACTATCCTATGCTGAACCGGCCCGGCGAGCAGACCAACCCGGGCCCGGCCGCGCTGCCGCTGGCCGTCACCCAGGTGCAGTTCGTGCAGCCGGCCAGCCCGGCCGCCGCGCTGCCGGCCCGTTTCTTCGACCTGCGCGCCGCGGCCGACGGAGGGCGGGTGACGTTGGCGCAGGGCCAGGCATTTCTCTTTCAGCGTCACGGCACGCCAGAGCTGAGCGACGACACGGTGGTGGCGCTGGGCAGCGCCGGGCGCAGCGACTCCATCAAGGTGCGCGGCGCCGAGGCGGGCGACCGGGTGTGCGTGTTCGATCACAGCGGCGAGGCCGCGCTGATCGGCTGCACCGAGGGGCTGTCGGCGCTCTCCACCTCGATCCCCATCGCGCCCGTGGAGGGCTGGCAGCCCAACGTCCAGGTGCGCCCCGTGGTGATCCCGACCCTGCTGATCAGCGTGACCCACGCTGCCGGGCTGGCCGAGCCGGCGATCGACGTGCGGACCCTGGACAGCCAGGGGACGACGACCGTCCGGCAGATGGCGGAGCTGGGCCTGGCCACGGTGCGCTACCGGCCGGCCGAAGGGGGCGGGGAAGGCTTCACGCTGGTGCTCTCCGGGACCAACACGCTGTCCACCACCCTCCCGGCGTTGGAGAGCTGGCTCTACCGGGGCGGTTCGGTGGCCATCGAGACCAGCCAGCCGGCCGCGCCCGGCCAAGCCGCGCTGATCCAGATCGGCCGGCCAGGGCTGGCCATCACCGTCACGCAGCCCATTTCCCCCACGTCTCGGCTGCTGGCGCAGGTAATGCCAGGCTATCAGTTGGGCGCGCAGGCCTATTCGCCGGTTGCCGTGGCCCTCCCCACGGCAGGCGGCGCGGGCCAGCTCTTCCAGGCGCAGGTGGCGCTGGACTACCCAGCCTACACCGGTCTGGTGCGCACCTGGGTGGAGAGCGCCGCGGCCGGCTCCGGAGCTGTCAGCGCGGCTGCCCCGGAGCAGTGGAGCAAAGGGTTGGCGGAGGCGGTGAGCCGGTTCTACCTCCAGGCCAGCCGCGCGCCTGACGGGGCCTACACCTGGGGCGACGCGGCCATCGACCTGACGCCCCGTTGGCAGGACAAGCTGGCCCTGGTGCGAGCCTTGGCCGAGCATCGGCAGAGCCTGGCCGGCGACGCGGCTGCGCAAGAGCTTTCGCCTGAGCAGCGCACCTTGCTGATCGATCCGCTGGGGCTGAGAACCGACGACCGCGCGCTGCTGGGGACAGACGACCGCGCCTTGCTGGGAACCGATGACCGGGCGCTGCTGGGCACCGATGACCGCGCCTTGCTGGGAACCGATGACCGCGCCCTGCTGGGAACGGACGACCGCGCGCTGCTGGGGGTGGATTACTGGGCTGGCCTGTGGACCGACGATCGGGCGCTGTTGGGCACGGACGATCGCGCCCTGTTGGGCACGGATGACCGCGCCTTGCTGGGCACGGACGACCGCGGCCTGCTGTGGACCGATGACCGCGCCCTGCTGGGAACGGACGATCGTGCCTTGCTGGGGACCGACGATCGCGCCTTGCTGGGGACAGACGACCGCGCGCTGCTGGGAACGGACGACCGCGCGCTGTTGGGAACCGACGACCGGGCGCTGTTGGGCAGCGATGTGCGCGGGCTGTATGCCAACAGCCGGGCGTTGGGCGCGCCCATGTCCTCCGAGGATGGCGGCGTGACCATCTTCAACCGCACCAGCGCCCTGACGGGCGATTCGGGGGTGCAGTCGCTGGAGGCGCTGTCCAAGCCGCCCGGCCTGCCAGCGTGGTTGACCTCGGTGGGCCAGGCCTATCGTTTCGTGGCTGCCAACGACGCGCCGCGCAGCATCGAGTTCGCCTACTACCAGCGCGAGGTTCCGGAAGGCTACGAACAGACGCTGACCATCTACTACTCGCCCGACGAGGGCGTCACCTGGACCCGTCTACCGACCCACCGCGATCCGGCTGAGAACCAGGCCACGGCCAAGGCGGACCAGTCAGGCCTCTACGTCCTGGCGGCAGCGGTGGAGATCCCCTTCTACACCGCGGGCTGGAACCTGTTCGCCTATCCGGTGCCCATGGACCTGCCCATCGAGGAGGCGCTGGCATCGCTGGATGGGGCCAAGATCGGCCGGGACGCTGAATGCTGCTACACCATGGTCTACGGCTTCGACACCGCCGACTCGGCTGCGCCTTGGACGGTGTACGACCGTCGCATCGGGCCAGAGCAGGCGTGGGCCAACGATCTGACCACGCTCCAGTTTGGCCAGGGCTACTGGATCAACGTCACCGAGCCGATTACACTGGCGCTGAAGGTCGGCGCCGCGTCGCCGCTGGCCCAGCCGCAGGTGGTGGCGCTGGCCAATCCAGTCAGCCGCACGCCGCCGGCCGTCTACTTTGGCGAAGTCCAGGCCGGCGCTGACCCGCGTGCGGAATTGCCGCTGACCGCCACCGTCGACGGAGTCGAGGGGTGCGGCGTGGCGACGGTGGTCTACGATGATACGGGAACGGGGCGCTATGTCATCAAGGTGGATGCGGCCGATCAGGGCCCACTGGCCGGCTGCGGCGGGCCGGGCAAGCAGGTGACGCTGCGCCTGGGCGAGCAGGTGATCGCCGAGGATCTGGCCTGGGACAACGCGCGCCAGGCGCCGCCGGTCGCGCTGCCGGCTGTGGTCGTTGCGCGCTCCCCCGGTGAGATCGACGTGGGTGGGCAGGTAGTGATGGTCTATGCTGGCGCCAACCTGCGCCGCTCGCCTGGCTACGTGGACAAGCCAGCCGGCGACGTGTTGGCGGGCGTCAGGGCCGGCGACCAGGGCGAGGTCGTTGCGGGGCCGGTGACGGCCGACGGGCTGCGCTGGTGGCAGGTGCGCTTCGGCGCGGCCACCGGCTGGATTGCCGAACTCACCAGCGCCGGCACGCGTCTGCTGCAGGCCAGCCCATAGAAGGCTTCATAGCAGCGCAACTCGGTTAGCCGCGCGCCATTGCTATTTGTGGTGATGGCGGTGGAGGTCAGGCTTGTCCTGAGCATGGTCGAAGGATGGTCGTTGAGCAGGTAGTAGGTCTGGCCGCCGGTGCGCATCGCCACGCGGACGGCTCCAGCGTAGTAATACTTGCGCACGGTCGTCCCGTTGTCGCGTTCGTAGGTGTTGCCGATATAGACCGTTGTCACGCCGCCCACGGTGGCTTTGACGCGTTTGCCATCGCCGTCGTAGACGTAGGTGGCGCTGATCCCGCTGCCGGTGATGCTGGTCACGTGGTTCTCCACATCGTATGCAAGCGTCGCACCCTGGCTGCCGTTGATGCGCCAAGCCTCATCATGGGCCTCACAGACTATCCGGTCCGCGATGCCCATGATGCGTGCTTTCGACGGTGGTTCAGCCATTTACTTCTGGTCATCTTATTCGACTGTACGAGGGCGTCGATTAACATGGGAGTTTCGCGTTGGACTATCGAGTTGCGGGCCACAAGTTACCGAACCATTCTGATGTCGGTGCTGGGTAGCATACGCTTCAGCCTGTCGAGAGGTATGCCAAGCTTCTTCGAAACAATCAGAGTCTCTAGTTGATGCAACTCGTCCAGGACAGACTCATCTGGTTCTACCACCCCCGTGAAGCCGGTCAAAACCAGATAGATTAGGTTTGATAAATCTCGAATCGCATTAAGACTCCTGATCACACTGTTAACGTTGTAAATGGAAAGGATCTTCAGTTCACGGCAAGTCTCAAGCCCCTCAAGGGAAGAAAGCCGCTTGCAGTCTCCAATAACCAACCGCTCGAGTGCATGGCAGTCGCCAATGCTGCGGATGTCGTGGAGTTTCCTCAGCATCTTAAGTTCCAGTTTGGTCACAGTCGCAGGTATTCCTTCCAGACTCTCCAAACCGCCGTAGGCTAGCCAAAGCGAGTTCAGCTTTGTCCAACGATGCATGGGGCGGAGATCGGTATATGGATAACGCCTGATACTGGCGTTGTCGATATCAGTCAAATTGAGAACGCCCGCGGCGCCTGGACGCCAATCATCGAGATGAATGCTGGTAAGATTCACCAATTCTTCAAGTACATCCATGCGGCAACTTGGCCGATCGATAGCCAAGCGTTCCAAATGCGATGCATAACGCAAGCCGCTCAAATCCTTTACTGAAGATGTGAAAACCCACACACTTCCGACATTGGGAAGGTGGCGCAAGAAACCAAGATCGCGAATATCACATATTCCAACCTCGACTACGTCAATATCGTTGCCGAACCGTCTGAAAATCTCGGAGTCTGGGTCGTCTAGTTGACTTAATCCGTCAACTCGTAACGTTAACTCGTCACCAACATATACATCGACTTTGTCATAGGTCTCTGCGGCGAAAAACTTCGATCCAACAAGGAGTGTGGTCATAACGTGTGGTTCCTTTCGGATTGATCACCCATATGCGAACCGTGATGTGGACGCGTAACTATCGGCTTGCCACAACCATGGTCGATGCGAGTTCAAGGCACCCTCAACCAGGATGAAGTCAAGGGCGCCTTGAGATCATCGGAGTGATGGCGAACTATCTTCGTTACAAACTGCGGCTGTCATGCTTCCATCCATCACCGTCGCACAGGGTATTTCATTCCCCTTGCTCTAGCGGCAGCGTCTCTTGCCGGGCCGACAGGGTTCCGTATGTTTGACACCTGACCACCTCCGCCGCGCGGAATTCCTCCCAACTCGCTAATCCGCTCCTGCTCCGCAATCTCGCGCGCGAACTTCCCACCAGACATCTGGGTTGTGCGCGCGTCCTCGACTCTGCCGAGGCGACCGGAATCGACATGCTGTTGAAGTCGCTGAGGGATGTTACCTGACTGGCCTACGTAAATCTGTCCTGGATTCAAAAGGTCCTGGAATTCATAAATCCCTTCAGTCGCCGCAGCGGGTGAAGTAGGTGCGCGGTTAGCAGCCCTTGCGACGTCTTCCGCCCTATTCCCCAGCTCCCCAACATTTTCAGCCTGCCGGACGACCGTGGCTGCTTCGTCAGCCTTGCTTGCCGCCTTGACCAACTCGTCGGCGTGCGAAGCAGCACGGAGCAGGTCGTCGCCGTGGGCCACAGTGCGCACCAGCGCGCCGCGGCCTGTCACGCCGGGCAGGATCAAGCCCGCCACGTCCGCCGCCAACGCCCCGCCGCTGGCCCACGACAGGCCATTGGCAGCGATGTCGTGGATGTCGTAGACGATGAAGGCGATGTCGATCGCGCTCTCCAGCCAATGGCCGGAGGGATCGGTGTACTTGAGCGGATTTCCGTTTACATAGGCGTACCTGTTGAGCGATTGGGATGAGCCGACGTTGGGAATGACGCTGTCTGGCGCCAGGAACCGGCCGATGGCTGGATCATACCACCGTGCCCCATAATCGTACAAACCGGTGCCGGTCTCCACGCGTTGACCGGTGTCCACTCCGCTTCGCTGCGGGAGGCTTCGCACTAGCGGTACAGCGTCAACTGGCCGCCAGCATCGTAGCGCGTGCCGCCGTAGGCATAGTAGCGCAGCTCCGTCAGCCATGCACCGCGACCTCGACATGACGACGCTGATTCAGGAATCGACAAATGTCACCTCAATTAGTAGATCGCTGCTGTCGTATCGCAGGTTCCACGTTGCCCAGTTTTGAATGCCTAATGGAAGTTCGGCTAGCTTCCAGTCAACGTTCTCAAGGCTTTCGCCGTTTTTCATCCTCGCTGACCACACATAGCTAAACCCGCCGATTTCGTCTAATAGCTGATGGACTTCCATCCGGCTGGAACCCTTGTAGTTTTCAAGAAGTTCTGTGACATGAGCCACAAGGGCTGCCTTGGATGGTTCTACACCTAGCTGATCAGCTAACGGGCGCAATGCCACAGCATCAATGGCGCGTGGTATTGACATCAGCATTAGACAGCTCAGAAGACTTAAGAAAACAGCCAAAATCATTAGGCCGATGACAAGACCTACCCATTTCGCAAGCTTATGACTACTGCTTGGTGTCTTCATGACGTCCCCCTATCGCATGAGCGTGCTGCGGATCCAATCGCTGACCGCATAAACAGGCAAGCCTGACCTGAGCCGCTGCCCTAGATCTACTCCCATGGCTCCCAGCGCAAGGTCTTGAAGGGAGCGTCCTGTTTGCGGAGGGATGAGTTCATGCCCGAGATTGCCCGCTTGCGCTACTTGCGGGCCATTCCAGAAGCTGACAGCCACATAGAACCAGTAGTGGTATGGTTGGTTATCCGTCCCATCCTGGAAAATGGCCTTCAGATCAGTGTCAGGAAAACCACCTGCTTTTACGAAGTAGGGATTTCTCTTGTTTGCCCCGGTTGCATAGTCCACCAGTATGTTCACCCCAGCCATTCCAATGAACACATGGGAGACATCATCCACGAAGCGCGGCACGGAGAAAGGATTGATTGCGGCGCCAATGGACTTGTAGAACGCTGCCGCATACGCGGTCACACGCGCCAACGCCTCTCCAGCCGCCGTACCATTGCCCTTCAAATCCCGAGCGAAGTTGCTGATCATCGTACGACGGACATGGTCATCCCTGAGCAAGGCGTCGGCGTTCTCGATGACGAAGTTGCCGGTGTAGATGTACCGCCCATCGATGTTCTCATAGCCGTGCTCCTTGTACCAACGGTCTTTCCAAGTCCACTCATTCTCCCAGCATGTGCGGTCGCCGGCTGCACAGGCGGCGTGGCCACTGGGATCACTGTACTTGAGCGGGTTGCCCAGCACATACATGTACCTGTTGAGCG
>JAJTXO010000156.1 GCA_021463315.1 Caldilineales bacterium
CAGGGGGATCGTCTCCCAGCAGACCATCCTCGGCATCTATCACCTCACCGACGGCCAGGCCGCGCTCTTCGATCTGGCGGTGATGGACGCCATGGAGCCAGCCGCCACCGCGTCGCTGAGCGACGACTTTCTGGCCGTGGTCGACCGGCTGGCCCAGCGCGGCCGCTATGCTGTCGTCGTCGTCGATGCCGACCAGCCCGTGGGCATCCTGACTGGCAAGGACATATCGGTGTTGTTCCGCTCTCTCTTCGAGGGGCTGTTGCTGGTGGAACGGATCGAGAGTCGCCTGCGCGCGGCCATCGCCGCGGCCTTCCCCGACCAGGATGCCTACACCCAGGCCCTCATGGCGGCATTCGGCGTGGACAAGCACGATCCCACCCGGCCGCAACGCAACGGCCGCACACTCAGCCTGACGGACATGGTCTACCTCATCCGCGATGACGACAACTGGCCGCACTTCGAGGCTCTGCTGGGCAATCGGGACTACTTTCGCGTCATCACCGAACGGGTGCGTCTGGTGCGCAACGAAATGGCCCACTTCGACGGCCCTGTGGACGCGCTGGAGCTGGACATCCTGCGCCGGACTACCACCTGGCTGGAGCAACGGCTGGCCTTGGCCGGCGTGATCGAAGCAACGAAGGAGATCATGCAGACGCAGACGCTGGCGCGGGTCATTGGCCAGCGCAAACCACCGCTGTGTACAGAGGCAGAAGCGCCGCTCCGCCAAGCCTTGAGCGCCATGATCGAGAATCGCTTCGGCCAACTGCCAGTGGTAGACGAGCATGGCTGCCTGCTGGGCATGCTTTCGCAGCAGTCGATCCTGCGCACCTACTACCACACCGACGGCGCGCTCAACCTGCTGGATCTGCCGGTCAAGCACTGCACCGAGATGGCCACGACCCTGCACATGGAGGACGACCTGTTCACCGCGGCCGACCTGCTGGCGCAGCCGGGCCAATACGCGCCCGTGGTGGTGGAGGGTGATCACCCCATCGGCCTCCTGACCGGCAAGGATATGACCTATTTCTTTCGCTCGCTCTTCGAAGGGATCATCCTGCTGGATCGCATCGAAACTCGCCTTTGCGACTATATCGCCCAAGCCTTCCCGGACGCGGCCGCGCTGAACGAGGCGGCCCGACGCGTCTTCGGCCCCGGGCCCAACAAGCCGGAGTACTCGGCCCGCAACCCAGACCGCTTCACCCTGGCCGACCGCATTTCGCTGATCGTGGACGACGACATCTGGCCGATCTATGAACAGGCGTTTGGCTCGCGCGAGGTGTTCATGCTTCTCATGGACCGGGCGCGGCGCGTGCGCAACGCGCTGATGCACTTTCGCGGCAGCCTGAGCTATTCGGAGCAGGACAGTTTGCGCAAGGCGCACAACTGGCTGAGCCAGCGCCCGATGATCTCCGCCGCCGCGCCCGTGATGGCCTCGTGGGAGGAATATAACCCGGCGCGCACCACGGGCAACAATCCATTCCCTCAGGTGATGGGCCGAAAACTGCGGACCTTGCCAGCCAATGAGCAGGAAGATTGACCAGCAGCAAACGATCTCCAAACGCTCGTCTGGTATCATCTCAAAAGACTAGGGTCGAGACTTCCGAAGTCTGCGCAGGTTCGTTCAAAACGAGCTCACAGTCCATAAGACTTCGGAAGTCTTCCCCAACAACTCGATCGGCGCTCATCGAGACGCCGGCCAACACCACCTTCTAAGGAGAAGCTCATATGGAAACCGTGTCGTGCTGTGTCTGCCAAGAGCCGCTCGCCGGCAACGCCCCGCACCTGGGCAACCGCGCCTATTGCGCTGAGCACTGGGCCAAGTTGAGCCAAACCCGGGGCAGCGTCTGGCGCTCCGGCGTCATCTACGTGGTGGCCGTGGCGCTCTTCGCCCTGGCCGCTGCGCTCCTGCTGCGCAGCCTCCAGCCGCAGCTCAGCCAGGGTGGCTTGATGGTGGCCGGCGTGGCGCTCGCGCTGGTTCCGGCGGCGCTGTGGCTGGCCTTCTTCTACCTCCAGGATCGCCTGGAGCCGGAGCCGAAAGGGTATGTGCTGGGCGTGTTCGTTCTGGGCGCGCTGCTGGCCGCGGCTGTCAGCATCCCGCTGATGCGCAACCTGTTCAGCGTGCAGGATTGGCTGGGCCAGAGCTTGCTGGTCGATCTGCTAGGCTCGATCCTCATTGTTGGCTTCATCCAGGAGTTCCTCAAGTACGCGGCCGTGCGCTACAGCGTCTTCAACTCGGCTGAATTCGATGAGCGGCTGGATGGCGTGCTCTACGGCACCGCGGCTGGCCTGGGCTTCGCCACCGCGCTGAACATCTACTATGTGGTGAGCAGCGGCGGCGTCAACCTGAGCATGGCCGCCATCCAGGTCACGGTGACCGCTCTGGCGCAGGCCAGCTTCGCGGGCATCACCGGCTACTTCCTGGGCCGCGCCAAGTTCGAGGAAGAGCCGGTGTGGTGGCTGGCGGCAGGATTGACCCTGGCCGCCACGCTCAACGGCGTGTTCCACGTCCTGCTCGGCAATCTCGTTCGCAGCGGATCGGCGCTGTCAGGCCAGACCATCAACCCCTGGCTGGGGCTGATCCTGGCCACCGTGTTGGCTGCCGCCAGCCTGGCCGTCATCCTGGGTCTCATGCGCCGCGCCAGTCGGCTGACGCTGGCGGGCGCAGACATGGCATAGAAGGAGCATTCATCCCATGACGCACTCACTCACCCCCCGCCGCCGCGATCGCTGGGCCGATTGGGCCGTGATCGGCGCCCTGGTTCTGGCTCTGCTGCTGGGCAGCGCGGTGATTGCCCTGGCCCAGGGGCAGACCAGCGACTACACCAACGATGCGGCTGGCCTGGCCCTCCACTATCCGCAGGGCTGGCTGATGAAACCGGCCGAGGGGCTGGCTTTCCAGGCCGTGGACCCCAACGCCGGCGACTTCAAGACCACCTTCCAGGTCCAGACCATGCCCATCGCCGCCGGCAACTCCATGACCGCGACGCTGGCCACAGCGCTCAACAACCTGTCGATCAACCGCGCCCAGGGCCAGACTGCCTACCGCCTCTTCGACCTGACAGAGGGCGCACCGGTGAACGCCCAGCCGGCCATGGAAGCCACCTATGCCTTCGTGGCCGCCAGCAACGACCTGTTCAGCCAGCGCATGCCGGTGGTGGTTCAGGGGCTGGATATCGCCGTGCCCAACGGCGATCAGGCCGTCATCTTCAGCCTGCTGGCCAGCAAGGAGCGCTTCGCCGCGGCTGAGCAGGATTTTCGCCGCTTCGTAACAGCGACGGAGCTTCGTTGACCCAAGGATGGATCCCATGAAACCAACATCTCGCATCTTGCGCTTGCTGAGTCTTCCGCTGATTCTGATCCTGCTGGGTTCCAGCCTGGCGCCGGCCGCGCTGGCCGACCTGGACCGGCCTGGCCGTCTCAAGATCATGTCTGGCGTGGTCCAGGTGTGGTGGATCGTCGAAACGCCGCAGGGCCTGCGCGGCTTTGGCGCCGGCTCCGGCACCCTCGTCTCGCCCGACGGGCTGATCCTGACCAACCATCATGTGGCCGTCCCGGACGATCCTCAGGTCAAATATCTGGGCATCGCCTTGACGACCCGCTCCGACCAGCCGCCCCAGCCCGCGTTCATCGCGACGATCGTCGCCGATGATCCCTACCTGGACCTGACCGTGCTGCGCATTACGCACGACCTGGACATGCGCCCGATCCGCCCGGCAGATCTGCAACTGCCCTTCGTGGCGTTGGGCCAGTCGGACAATCTGGATGTAGGAGATGAGCTGAACATCTTTGGCTATCCAGGCATCGGCGGCGACACGGTGACTTTCACACGCGGCGTTGTCAGCGGCTTCACCCAAGACGCCTCGATTCGTGGGCGTGCGTGGATCAAGACCGACACCACCATCGCGGGCGGCAACAGCGGCGGCACGGCGGTGGACGAAAACGGCAATCTGGTCGGAGTGCCCACGGAGATGGGCGCGGGCGACGCGGACAGCTACGTCGATTGCCGGACCCTGGTCGATACCAACCACGATGGCCGGATCGACGACAAAGACACCTGTGTGCCGGGCGGCGGCTTCATCAACGCCCTGCGCCCCGTGAGCCTGGCCGCGCCCTTGATCGAAGCTGCCCGGCAGGGGCTGGCCTATCAGGGACGCGGCAGCCAGCCGGGCAGCCAGCCGGGTGGTCAGCCGGCCGCCTCTGGCCAGCCGCGGCTCTCCAATCTCCAGTTCTCCACCGGCGTCACCGAGTCCGACCAACCGACCAGCCTGGTCACCAGCCTGCCCTCGGGCAGCCGCAGCCTCTACCTCTTCTTCGACTACGAGAACATGACCGATGGCACGCCGTGGGAGCTGCGCGTGCAGTTCAACGGACAGGATATGCCGGACGCTGGCTTTGCCTCAAACGCCTGGAGCGGCGGGTCGGCCGGCAACTGGTGGGTAGGCTGGAGCGACGTCGAGTTCCCGGACGGCGTCTACCGCATGATCCTGACGGTGGATGGCCGCGAGATCGCGGACACGGAGATCCAGGTGGGCGGCCAGGCCCAGCGCGCGCCGGCGTTTGCCAACATCGTCTTCAGCCAGGAGAGATCGGCCCAGGACGAGCCTATCAACCCTGGCCGGCTGTTCCCCAGCGACGCCACGCGGCTGTATGCCTTCTTCGACTACGCCAACATGACCTCCGGCATGGAATGGACGCGCACATGGCTCCTGAACGACGAAGTGGCCGCGACCACCACGGCCCAGTGGAACGAAGGGGCCTCGGGAAGCACCAGCATGGAATTGACCAGCGACGATGGCCTGCCGGTCGGCAATTGGCGGCTGGAGCTCTCCATCCAGGGCCAGCCCGCGGCCCGGGCCGACTTCACCGTCACCGGTCAGGGCGCCAGCGGCCCGGCATTCCAGCCCTTCGTCTGGTCCGACGACGTGGATCAGAACACCGGGAGGCCGAACAGCGTCGGGACCAGTTTCCCCTCGGGCAGCAAGGCCATCTACGTCTTCTCGGACTACCAGGGCATGAGCGATGGGCTGCGGGCTGTCAGCCGGGTCTACCTGAATGGTCAGATGGTGGTCGAATCGCCCTTCGAGTGGTCCAATGAGTTCTACGGCGGCGCCACGGGCGTCTGGTGGAATGCCATCCATGCCAACGGCGACGCACTGCCCGATGGCGAGTACACCCAGGAGCTGGAAATTGCAGGTCAGGTCGTACAGCGCGGGTCGGCTGTGGTCGGCGCCGGCTCGGCCTCCACCCCCGCGCCGACGCCGAGCCAGCCGGCGGACGGCGTGCAGATCCAGGGCGTGATCAGCGATGTCGACACCGACCGGCCCATCGGCGGCGCGTTCTTCGCGGTGCTCAAACCAGGCATCACGGTGGCCGCCTTTCAATGGACCGACGATGAAGTCTACGCCCTGGCTGAGGCTGACCGCCAAGGCGCGTACCGCCTGCCCGCGCTGCTGGAGCGGGGCCAATGCTACTCGATCATCATCGGCGCCGATGGCTACTGGCCCCACACCGAGGACGATGTCTGCCTCAACGCCACCGTGCCCGACCTGGTCGATCTGCCCATTCAACTGCAACAGCGCTGAGATCGGCAAAGCTGCCAACTGCGCACCAGATTGGCAGCTTTGGCCGGCTCCAGGCCATCCTCCCAAGAAAGGAAACTCCCCATGCCTATGTCCATCAACAGTCCCAGCAAGGCGGTCGCAGACATCCTGAAGCGCGCGTCCACCGATGCGGCCTTTCGCAGCCAACTGCTTGCTACGCCCGGCGCAGCCCTGGCCAGCTACAGCCTGACCGACGAAGAGCGGGCGTTGCTGTCGAATGCCCAGGCCGTGCGCGCTGCGCTGGGCGGCTAGCGCTTCGTTAGCCTGGATCCCGCGAAGGACTGACAGTCCTCGGAAGGACTGTCAGTCCTAAGGGCCTTCGTCCCGAGGAACGTTACGACGCGTGCTGTCGATGGCCAGCGCCAGCTCCGCCGCTTTCTGTGAGCCGATCAACACGCGGCGGCCGTCGCGCAGGACGAGTTGCACTCCCTGGCGGCCGCTGACGTTGTAGGCTCTGTTGTCACTGTAGCCGCGCACGCCGAATCCGCCGAACTCGCGCAGCGCTTGGTAGGTGCGCATCTCGACGCTGGCGATCTCGGCCAAGGGGATGATCCGCCGTGCAAAGGGCCGAAAGCGCAGGCTGACATACTGCGGGGTGACCTCGATGATCAACGCCAGGTAGATGAAGAAGAGGGGCATGCCGATGCCGATGAACAGCCATAACAACCACATCATCCAATCAGGTCCGGGATTGTTGCCCCAGAGCTGGCCGAAAACGATCTGCTGGATGAAGCCCCACCACTGGATGGCGGCCACGCCCAGGATCAACAGCCAGATCCACCACTGGCGAAAGCGCTGTTCTTCGCGGAAGAGGGTGATCTCGTTCATGGTTCTGGTGGAATCGCCTGGGAGGAGCTTAACGCAAAAGGCGCAAGGGGCGCAATCGGATTTGGTAGGGCACCGCTTGGGAGGAGCTTTAACGCAAAGGGCGCAAAGGGCGCAAGGGGCGCAATTGGATTGGGTAGGGAGCCGAGGACTGGGAGGGACGCGGGGAAGTGTGTTGTGGATATCGCGATCGCGGGCTAGAACCGCTGCGTCCACTGCGCGCTGCCGTAGATCTCCTGGCTGTATGCAGCGGCCGCGGCCAGTTCGGACGCTGTCAGGTCGCCGGCCTCCAGCCGGATATCCAACGCCTGCTCGAAGCCGGCGGCCAGCGCCGCGGCTGCCTCGTCGAAGCTGACCGCGCGCCCCAGCGCGGCCTCCACCGTTGTGGCCCGCTCGGCGAGGGCCGTGCGCTGCACCGCGCGCTCAGCCTCGTCGGGGAAGACCACCACCTCCACCAGCCGCGTCACGTCGCCCACCAGCGGCAGCGTGCCGTGCTGCAAGACCCACCCCTGCCGCCGGCTCTGCGCGCTGCCGACGAGTTTCTGGGGGTCTCGATACGCTGCGCTACTCGGGTCTCGATACGCTGCGCTACTCGTGTCTCGATACGCTGCGCCACTCGGGTCTCGATACGCTGCGCTACTCGACCGGCGGGCGGGGACGATGATCTCGTAGGCGCTGGGGACCTCGAAGCAGACCGGGCCGGCGTCGGCGCCGCTGCGGTTGCTGAGCGGCGCCTTGCTGACGAACAGGCCCAGCCGCGCCAGTCCGGCCAACAGCCCCTGGCTCAGCCGCAGGTAGCTGTCCAGCACCGCGCCGGCCAGGATCGGGTCGCCCTGCGGGCCGGCCACCGAGTAGGTCAGCTCGTCGGTGTGCAGGATGGCGCGGCCGCCGGTGGGCCGGCGCACCACATCGTAGCCCAACGCCGCGCAGCGCGCCAGGTCGATATCAGCCAGCGGCTGATGCCGTCCCAGCGAGACGCAAGCCGGCTGCCACTGATAGAAGCGCAAAGTAGGCGGCGCATCCCCGCGGCCCGCGTGGGTCGCGATAGCCTCGTCCACCGCCATATTCCACGCGCCCGGCGCGGGCGGAGTGATCAACAATCGCCAGACAGGTCGTTCGCTCATAGCCGGGCATTATAGCACGGGGTAATCGGTGATCGGTAATCGGTGATCGGTGATGCGTAACTCGTAACTCGTAACTCGTAACCCAGAGATCTTCTTTCGTCATCGTATTCCTGATTCCGAGCTTCACGGCCCAAAACGCCTCCCTTATCCCAGGACAACCAGCCCTCAATTCCGGGTTACGAGTTACGCATTACGTGTTACGACCCTCCCATCCCAGGACAACCAGCCCTCAATTCCGGGTTACGAGTTACGCATTACGCATTACGCCCCTCCCATCCCAGGACAACCAGCCCTCAATTCCGGGTTACGAGTTACGCATTACGCATTACGCCCCTCCCATCCCACGAC
>JAJTXO010000157.1 GCA_021463315.1 Caldilineales bacterium
TCAAAAAACCGGGGTCGAGACTTCCGAAGTCTGCGCAGGTTTGTTCAAAACGAGCTCACAGTCCATAAGACTTCGGAAGTCTTCCCCCTGTATCATCTCCAGGACTTACGCAAAACAGGTCTCGATACGGCCCGGTGGGTTGAGTAGCGGTCGAAAACGCATACCTGGCAGGCTCGAATCTAGCGTATCGAAACCCACCGGGCCTACTCGACCAGCGTTTTGCGTAAGTCCTGATCTCAAAAAACCGGGGTCGAGACTTCCGAAGTCTGCGCAGGTTTGTTCAAAACGAGCTCACAGTCCATAAGACTTCGGAAGTCTTCCCCCTCTTTGAGATGATACCCCGGCGTCGATGGCTGAATCGTTGCGGCTAGAGGTGGAAATCGCCGGAGGCTTCCGGCTGATAGACGATCTCTTTGATCTGCAGACGGCGCGCGCCAGCGGGCACGGCCCACTCGAAGACATCGCCGACCTCGTAGCCCAGCATGCCGGTGCCAATGGGCGCCAGCACGGAGATCTTGCCGGTCGCGATGTCGGCCTGCTCGGGGAAGACAAGGGTGTAGGTCTCCTCCTCGCCATACTCCAGATCTTCCAGCACCACGACGGAGTTCATGGTGATCACGCTGCGCGAGATATTCTCAGGGGCGACAACCTCGGCCCGCGCCAGCTCGGCGTGCAGATGGGCCAGGTCCTCCCGGCCGCGAAAATTGGTGTGGGACGCCTCCTCCAGCAGTTGCTGCAAGCGGCGGAGATCATATTCGGTGACTTGGATATGTTTGGTGCTCATAGATATCTGTGCTGCGGGTCTCGCGGTTGAGTTACAAATGGCTGCACCGATTATACATGCGGACTAACAGTTCGGCCAATCAACCAACGCAACTGCTCAGATCGATCGTGGGATGGGCGGCGCCTGGGAAAATCTCTGCCCATCCTTGCCTCATGCATCCTGCGACAGGATCACGGCCGTGTACGGCCCGACCGCGTTGAGACAGCCGCGGGCCGGCAGGCCGTCCTGCTCCTCATCGACGGCCCCCACATCGGCAGTGAAGCTGTTGCCAAACTCAGGGTCGAAGCCGTTCCAGTCGCTGTTGAAGCGCACCTTCCACGTCCCGCCGGCCGGCAGGCCGATCCAGTAGTCGCTCAACGGCTCGGCGGTGAAGTTGAGCACCACCACCACGCTGTCGCCCGGTCCGCCCTGATCCCAGCGGGTGAAGGCCAACGCCTTCTGCTCCAGATCGATGTGGTAGACGTGAACGTTGTGGCCGCGCAGGCCGGCCGTGTTGTTGCCCCAGTTCCGGCGCAGCTTGAACAGCGCCTCATACAGGTGAAAGATGCCGCTGAAGCGCTCCAGCTTGCCCCAGTCCAGCGGCTGGCCATCGTCGAACCAGCCATCCTCCAGAAACTCCTGGCCCTGGAAGATCATGGGAATGCCGGGGCTGGTGAAGACGATGGCCGCGCCCAGGGTGCTGCGTTTCTTGGCCCACCAGGACGCGGGGTTGTCCGGCCAGATCTCGCTGGGCACGCGGCTCTGGCCGTTGGCCACCTCGTCGTGGCTTTCGGTGTAGATCACGCGGTCGAAGGCGCTCTCGCCGTAGCGATGGCCGATGGCGTTGGCCACCGCGGCCACGTTGCGCTCGCCGTCCACCTGACCGATGACGGCCGCGCGCACCGGATGCACGAAGACAGCATCCCACTGTGCGTCGAAGCCCAGCCCGCCCAGCGCCACGCCGGTGGTGACGATGCCATTGCCGCGCAGGTCCTCGGCGATGGTGATCTTCCAGGGTTGGCGGTCTTCGATCTCGGTGTTGATCCAGCGCAGCAGATCCCACCCTTCGGCGATGTCGTCGGCCGGATTGTCCGCGCCTTTGGCGTTGCGGATGTAGGCTGTGGCGTCGAAACGCAGGCCATCGCAGCGATAGTCGTGCAGCCACATCAGCGCGTGGTCACGGATGTATTGGCGCACTTCGGGCCGGCCATAGTCGGGCCGCGTGTCGCCCCAGGGGGTGTTGGCCCGCCAGTCCTGATAGAAGTAGATGCCGCCCATGTTGTTCTCACTCCAGCCATCGAACTGCCAGAGGGAGAGATCGCTGGGGCCAAAGTGATTGTAGACCACATCCACCAGCACGGCGATTCCCTTCTGGTGCGCGGCCTTGACGAAGCGCTGAAAGCCGGCCGGCCCGCCGTAGGTGCTCTCGATGGCGAAGGGGTGAGCCGGGTTGTAGCCCCACGAACGATCGCCGGCGAACTCCATGGGCGGCATCACCAGCACGGTGTTGATGCCCAGATTGGCCAGATAGTCCAGCTTTTCGATGGCCATGTCGAACGTGCCGGGACGGTCGGGCGCTTTGCGGTGAAAGGTGCCCACGTGCAGCTCGTAGATGGTCATCTCGTTCCAGGGGGGCGTGCGAAAGTCGTCGTCGTTCCAGTCGAAGGCCGGGTCGAAGACCACCGAATCGCCCACCGAGTTGGTCACCTCGCGCGCGTAGGGATCGACGCGGAAGAGCTCCTGCTGGCCGTTGAGGATACGAAACTTATAGCGCTGGCCCGCCGCAGCCTTCGGCACAGCCGTCGACCAGTAGCCGTTGCCGTCGGCCGCCAGGCGATGCCTGCTGAAGTTCCACCCGTTGAAATCGCCGGCCACGAAGACCGCGTCGGCGTTGGGCGCCCAGACGCGAAAGGAGACGCCGCCGGCATAGAGCACAGCGCCCATGCCGGGGTGCGGCGAACGCTGCGGCCGGCGCCAACGCTGGAAAAGATCGCGAAGCTTGAAGGGTGACATAGGTCGGATTGCCTGCCTTGAATGGATCGGTTGGCGGCGGCTATTGTACCACAGGCGACTCCCCGGTCTAAATCGGGCCATCCGCGGCCATCCCGGCGTCGGGCGCTCATAGCCTGCAGCGCCCGACGCCGGGCAGCCACCCGCACGACTTGCCGAATGCGCTGATCGGGGCTAGAATAGAGCCACCTATGATCCCAATCGAAATCTGCATCGAAGCTTCCGAAGCCGCCGCCGTGGAACGCGCCGTCAGCGCCGCCTTTCACGGCGACGCGGCCACCATCGAGCTGTGCGCTGCCATGCATCTGGATGGCCTGACCCCGTCGCCCGCCTGCCTCACGGCGGCCCGTCAGGCCTTCCGCCAGCGCCCAGGATTGATGGCCATGATCCGGCCGCGGGCGGGCGATTTCTGCTACACGCCGGCCGAGCTGGCGCTGATGCTGGAACAGATCGACGCGGCCGCGGCCGGCGGCGCGGACGGCGTGGTCTTCGGAGTCCTGCACGCGGCCGATCAGCGGATCGATCGGGCGGCCAGCCGCGACCTGCTGGCTGCCGCCCGCGGCCATGGCCTGAAAACCACCATGCACCGCGCCTTCGACGCCACGCCCGACCCCGATGCCACCCTGGACGCGCTGATCGAGCTGGGCTTCGACCGCGTGCTGACCAGCGGGCTGCCCTGGGGCCAGCCGGGCACAGCGCTGGACGGCGCGGAACGGCTGGCGCAGACCATTGGCCGCGCCCAGGATCGCATCGAGGTGGTGCTGGGCGGCGGCATCAGGCCCGCCAACGTGGGTCCGCTGCTGGCCCGGCTGCCGCTGCACATCGGCCGCGTCGCGGTGCATGCCTACTCCGGCGCGCAGATCGCTGGCCAGACGACGGTCGAGGCCGTTCAGTTGCTGGCAGCCGCGGCAACCCCCCGCACTCAGGCAGGGATATAGACCAACCGGATCACATCCTCATCAACCCGGTCATGACTTATGAGGCGGAGCGGCGGCCGGGGGCCGGCGAAATAGGGTTGGCCGTGCCCCAGCACGACGGGGTGCAGGTAGATGCGATACTCATCGACCAGGCCCAGCTCGGTGAGGCTGTGCGCTAAGTTGGGGCCAGCAACTTCGATCTCGCCGTCGCGCTCGGCCTTCAACTGGCGGACCGCGGCCTCCAGATCATCCCTCACAAGCCTGGCGTTGGGGCCGACCGACTTCAACGTGCGCGAGACGACCCATTTCGGCTGGATCCGCCAGGCCGCCGCGAAGGCGTGTTCCTCGGCATTCCAGTCAGGTTGGTCGTCGTCCCAGTATCGCATGATCTCATACATCTGGCGGCCGTAGATACTGCCCGCCTGCCCTTCAGCTTCCTTGATGAAGTGGCGGAAGAGCGTGGGGCTTGGCGAAAACGCCGTATGGTCGACGTAGCCGTCCAAGGACTGGTTCATTCCGAACACGAGTTTGGCCATGGTGCATCCTTTCACCGCGCTGCACAGGCGCGCGGTTTCAGCAGTGTCGTTGACTGAGACGCTGCCCGTAAGGCGGTCTACCTGGCCGCCGGCCCATGGCCCTCGATCACACTGCGTCCCGTCATCTCGGCCGGCTGGGGGAGGCCCAGGAGATCCAACACGGTCGGCGCCACGTCGGCCAGAATGCCGCGCGGGCGCAGGGCGTAGTAGCCGTCGCCGATGACGAAACAGGCCACCGGCTGTGTGGTGTGATAGGTGTGCGGCTCACCGGTCAGCAGATCGCGCATGCGCTCGCAGTTGCCATGGTCGGCGGTGACGATGGCCACGCCCCCCTTGGCCACGATGGCATCCACCACCTTGCCCGCGCACTCGTCCACCGTCTCCACCGCCTTGATGGCCGCCTCCAGCACGCCGGTATGGCCCACCATGTCCGGGTTGGCGAAGTTGAGCAGGATGAAGGCGTCGTCGTGGTCGCGGATGCGGCGGATCACCGCCTCGCTCAGCGGATAGGCGCTCATCTCCGGCTGCAGGTCGTAGGTGGCCACCTTGGGCGACGGCTCCAGGTGGCGCGCCTCACCCTCGAAGATCGCCTCGCGGCCGCCGTTGAAGAAATAGGTCACGTGGGGATACTTTTCGGTCTCGGCCGAGTGAAACTGCGCCAGCCCCACCTTGCTCAGCACCTCGGCCAGCGGGTTGGTGATCTCGACCTCAGGGAAGATGATCCTGGCCGGCAGACGCACGTCGTATTGCGTCATGGTCAGCAGGTCCAGGTCAGGGATGAAGTCGCGCGCGAAGCCGTCGAAGTCGGGAAAGGCAAAGGCGTTGGCCAGTTGGCGGGCGCGGTCGGCGCGGAAGTTGAAGAAGAGCAGGCAGTCGCCCGGCCGCACCAGCACATCGGCCGCGCCCACGTCGATGGCCACCGGCAGCACGAACTCATCGGTGACCCCTTCGGCGTAGGAGCGGGCCAGCGCCTCGCTGGCCGTGGACGCCGTGCGTCCCTCGTGGCCCTGGTGCAGCGCGATGACGTTGTAGCCCAGGACGGTGCGCTGCCAGCGGCGGTCGCGGTCCATGGTGTAGTAGCGGCCACTGACCGAGGCGACGACGGCCTTGCTGGTGGCCAGACGCGCCTCCAGAGCGCGGGCATGCTCGATGCCGCTCTCCGGCGGGGTGTCGCGACCGTCGGTGATCAGGTGCAGCACCGGCGCGATGCCCGCGGCGTTGGCGATGTCGATCAGCGCGTTCAGATGGTTCACATGGCTGTGGACGCCGCCGTCGCTGAACAGGCCGATCAGATGCAGCTTGCCGCGGTTGGCTTGGAGCCGCTGCAGGGCCGCGGCCAGCACCTGGTTTTTGGCCAGCGAGCCATCCTGGATCGCCAGATTGATGCGGGTGAAGTCCTGGTAGACCACGCGGCCCGCGCCCAGGTTGAGATGGCCCACCTCCGAGTTGCCCATCTGGCCTTCGGGCAGGCCCACGGCCAGGCCGGACGCGTCCAGCACGCAGCGCTCCAACGTCTGGTTCCAGCGGTCGTAGTTGGGCGTCTCGCCCAGCGCCACCGCGTTGTACGCCTTCATCTCGCGAATGCCCCATCCGTCCATGATGATCAAGGCTACAGGTTTGACATAGTTTTCAAGCATAGCGGCACCTTTTTCTATGGATATGATAGTGTCATCTCAATAGATTGGGGAAGACTTCCGAAGTCTTATGGACTGTGAGCCCGTATTGAACAAACCTGCGCAGACTTCGGAAGTCTCGACCCCGGCTTTTTGAGATGATACATATGAAGACAATCTGCCCTACTATACCACAGGTGGGAGGAGATGTCACGGGCTACGGCCCAGGATTGGCTCACAGAGCGCGGATGACACGGATCAGATTCCGATTGACCATCCGTGCAATCGGTGAGCTATCCCCTAGCCGCGACGTCGATGCCCGCGCGGCCTGGTCGGGGTGGCCGCGGGCGGGGGAGGTATCACAGGCAGCGCTGCGCCAGCCAGATCGACGCCGGCCAGCAGCAGCCGGCGCAGCTCGCGCTCGATGGCTGGGTCGGTCTCCACAGGTTGATAAGCCGCCAGCCGACGCTCCACCTGGCCGGCCGCGCGCTGCAGCAGCGTGGTGCGGCCCCCCTTGACCCAGCTATCCTCGCCCTGCCGATCCCAGAGCGGGCCAGGCAGATAGAGCGCGTCCCGGTAGTGGGCCAGGGTGTGCGCTGCAGTCAGCAGATTGCCCTCGGCCAGTTGCTCGGCCACCAGGCCGCCGGCCGGCAGGTCCTCCAGAATCTCGAAGGGCCGCGCGATCTGCAAGGCCTGCCCGCACAGCTCGTCGTCCAGCAGCAGCTTGGGCAGGCTGAAGGCGATGGTGTAGTCCAGCATCCCCGGCCCAGAGACCGAGTTGATGCCGGCCAGCGCGGCCAGCAGGCTGCCGCCGAAGCTCTCGGCCCCGGCCTGCGCGTCCAGCGCGCGGTTCTCGCTCATGCCCAGATAGCTCTGGGTGGGCAGGCCCAGCCGCTTGCCCACAGCCACGTAGGCCAGGTCCAGCCGCATGGCCTCCACCGCGCTCATGGGCGCGGTGCTCTCGCGCATGTGGAAGGCCGCGGGTGCGCCGCCGAAGAGCACGGCCGCGCCCGGCCGCACGATCTGCGCCATGACCACGCCGGCCAGCACGTCCACGGTGTGAAAGACCGCCGCGCCGATCACCGTCACCGGCGCCACCAGCCCCATCAGCGTCACCGGCACGATCTCGATGGGAATGCCCCATTCGACGCAGTCCAGCAGGTTCTGACAGGAGTCCTCGCTGTAGCGAAAGTTGCCGGTGGCAGTGACGGTGAAGATGGCCTGCGGCCGGCTGGCCAGATCGGCCCGGTCGCGGCGGTAGAGGGCCAGCATCTCGGCCATGCGCGGCACGCCATGCTCGGTGAACGCGCCCGACACCACCGGCCGCCGCGCCTGAGTCAAGATCAGATAGAGCCGCCAGGCGTCGGCGATCTCCTGGGGCACGTCGGCCGTGGAGAAGGCCGTGGACAGGTAGGCGATATGGGTCAGGCCATCGGCCAGCCGCACGTAGTCCACGGAATCGGCCGTGGTGGCCAGCCGGCGCGCGCCGCTGCGGTGGTCGAAGAGATAGAGCCCGCTGGAGCCAGGCACGAAATGCACCCGGTCGCCGGCCAGGGTGGCGTGCGGCTGGCCGGCCCGATCGTAGAGGGTGATCGAACGGGGCGCGCTGGCCAGGGCATGCTCCACCACATCGGACGGAAAGAGCACGCGCTGGCCGGTGGCGTCCAGCGGCAGCCCCGCGTCCAGCAGCCGCTGGCGCAGCGCCGCGCCGCGCACCTCGATGCCGATCTCAGCCAGGATGCGTTGGGCGTCGGCGAGGATGTCGTCGATCTGTTGGGGGGTGAGGACTTGCAGTCTGGGACGCATGAGACAGGACTCTCCTAACGCCTTCGTGACGATCCGCGCCCAGCGTCGCAGGCTGATTCGCCCATGACGCCGAGCTCGGATCAAGACCTGCGTGGTGGCCGGGCCTAGGACTGCCAGTCCTCCGAAGGACTGGCAGTCCTGCTTGGTGGCGCTGCTCGGGCCGAGGACTGCCAGTCCTCCGAAGGACTGGCAGTCCTGCTTGGTGGCGCTGCTCGGGCCTAGGACTGCCAGTCCTCCGA
>JAJTXO010000158.1 GCA_021463315.1 Caldilineales bacterium
GGGCCGCCACTCAGCCCGAACGGCGCGACCAAGGTGGCTGCCCCATGACCAAGAGTGACATCGGGGATGACGGCCGGACGGCAGCCGTGCTTGCCCGGCTGGCTACCGAAGCCCTGCCTGGCGGCGAGGTCTGCGACCTCATTGTCGATGGTCCGTATGCCGGGCTTCGCTGGATGCGCGACGGGCAGGCAGGGCTCACATTGCTGCGCATCGCCAACGGCCTGCGTGTGCAGTCATGGACTGCCGTCCGCGAGGAGGGCTCCGGCCAGTGGCCCGGCCGGCCGGTCGCGAATGACCTGGTCGCCCTGGCGGCCAGCCGCGCCATCAGCACCCACAGCGCCTGGGCCACGCGCAGCCGGCCGCGCGCGTTGAGATGGCCGGCCTCCTGCTCGTCGGTGTAGTCAGGGCAGATGGCTGGGTAGCCCTGGCCGCGGTTGTCGATGCACGGCGAACCATCGGGTGCGTGGGACTCGATGTCAGCCATATCGAACAGCACCTTGCCGTTGGCCGCGACGTAGGCGCGCATCTGCTGGTTGAAGCTCTCGGCATCGGCTGTGCCCACCGAGCGGGCCAGGTTGGAGGTCCACCAGACGAACCGCTGGTCAGGATGGGCAGCCTCCAGATCGGCCAGGTCCTGGGCAATGGGCAGGTCGCCGCTGCGCCCCGCCTGGAAGAAGAGCTCGTCCATGTTGCCCCCTTCGATCACATCCACGTAGTCGAAGGTGAAGGTGACCACATCGGGGCGCTCCTCAGCGCCCATGCTGTTGACCCGGTCGATGAAGAAGGTGACTTTGTTCCACCAGCCGGGATTGGGGTTGGGCGGCGGGCTGTGCGGCTCGAACTGCCAGCGGCTGCGGTCGTACTGAGCATCGAAGACCACCTGATCGGCCGCCAGGCCGCGGTCGCAGAAGTTGGGCCGCCGGTTGGGGAAGTCGTTCATCAGGCAGTTCAAGCCGTCGTCCATGTTGACACCCACCGACGCGCCGCGGAAGAGAAAGCTGAGCTGGGCAGCGCGGGCGATGTACTCGTCGGGGATGCGGGCGAATTCGGCGATGGCGGTGTGATCGATGACCAGGGCGGTGCCGCTGGCGGCCATGGGCGCGGTGGCCTCAGGCGTCGGCGCGGCGGTGGGTGGGACGCTACTGGTGGGTGTGGCGGTGGGCGTGGCCGTCGGCGGGGGCTCCAGGGTGGGCGTCGGCGCAGCCGTGGCGCTGGCAGACCCACGCGTCGCAGTCGCGGCCGCGAGTGTGGCAGTGGGCGTTGGAGCTTCGGCGATCTGCGCTGCAGGACTCGGCGTCTCCTGAGCGGGTGCAGGGCTGGCCGCCGCCGGGACCGGGGTGTGCTGGGCCGGCGCGGGGCTGATGCCCGCGGGCCCGGCCGGTGCGCATGCAGCCAGAACGATGCACGCCAGGCTGGCCAGCGACAGCAACCATCGTTGGCGAGAGGGACGATCGGTGGTTGGAGGAGAGGCGTTTCGCGTCATAGGACCCTCACGTCAGGCTCGACAAAGTTTCACCCGACAGCGCCCTGGGCCCTGTCGGAAGGCGATGTCCGCGCAGCAGCTGCTTGAGCAGCGCAGCCAGGTAGCCAGTCCACTGTCCGTCGTCCAGCGTCGAGGCCCAGTACACTGGGCGGCCGGCCAGGCGCGCCGCGGCGATCTGCACCGCCAGCGCTGCGGCGTCGGCCGCGGCGCGCTCAGCCAGCCAATGGTCGCCGGAGGGGTCGCCCAGAAAGAGCTGGGCGGCGGGCCGATCCTCTTGGGGGGCTGGCCAGAAGCGCACCCCTTGCGTGGCCATCAGCATCAGCGCGTCGCCGTACTGGCCCGCCAGCCGCCAGGCAGGGTAGATCTGCGCCCAACGCTGGAACCGTTCCTCCTGGGGATAGCCGTGGGCTGCCAGCCGGTCGCCCAGCACAGCCTCAGCCAGTTGGTTCTGGGGGCGGCTGATCCTGCGCCGCCATACGGCTACCCGGCTGCTGTCGGGCGGCTGACCGGCCTTCTCCTTCCAGGCCACGCCGCGGCTGTTGACCTGGCGGCCGGTGGTGGAGGTGTCGAGCATCGCCGGTTCGAACTCTTCGCCCAGGAAGCAGCACAGCGCTTCCATGACGGTCAGCGGTTCCAGAACCAACTGTTCGAAATGCAGCGTCATGCTGTTGGCGTCTTGGGCCAGGAAGGAAGCGCTGGCTGTGTCCTGGCGTCGCCACAGCAGCAGCCCCTCCAGGAAGGAGGCCGCGCCCCAGGGCACTTCCATCAGGGACAGCGCCACATCGCGCGGGTCGCGCACGATGTGGACAATGGGCGACTGGGGGAAATGACGGCGAATCAGCGCCAAGTGCTCGATGTGGTCCGGCGTCTTCTCGGCCCAGCGCTGCTTACCCATGCGCCGCATGGTGGGCTCGACGACGCTGCCCAGCATGGCTGCCACAGCAGGCTGATGGTCGGCCAGATAGGCGGCGACGCTGGCGCGATCTACGCCGTATTTTTCGACCAAGAGGCGGCTCTCGTGGCCGGGCATGGCCGCGTGGCGAATGGCGCACACGAAATCGACGGCCGCAGCAGGCCAATGCGCCGGGCTGGTCAATCGATCGGGATCGGTGGCAGCCAATCGGCGGAAGAAGTGCGTTTCAGGCCCGCAGCTGATGCGGCTATGCGCGGCCAGCATGGCGGCCAACAGGGTGGTGCCGGAGCGGGGCACGCCAACGATGAAGATCGGGGCTTTGCTCATCTCAATCTCCATCCTGAAGGGCCCCGGCCAGCACGGCCTCTGGCTGGTGCGGATACGATGCAGCCCGCTGATGGCCGTTCCATTGCCAGGCGTGGGGTAGATAGGTGGTCCCGTTGACCTGCAAGCCGCCCACCACCTTCAAATCGGCCGCCCGGTTGACGCGGTCGTAGAAGGTGAAGCCATCGTTGTGGAAGAGCACGGCGTCGATGGTGTAGATGTTGGGCAGCAGGTTGAGCGCAGGCACGACGATATCGACGTAGCCGCTGCCGCAGAAGTCGCCCGTGCGCAGCCCGTCGCTGTCGCTGCGGATCCCTGTGACCTGCTGGCCGTTCAATACGTGCAGGGCGACGTTGAAAACGGGGTCCCGCACCGGCTCCTGGGCCTGGTAGTGGATGCGCATCGTCAACGCCTCGCCCATGCGCTGCTCGGCCTGGGGCCGGCCACAGGCGTCCAGCAGCTCCACCTGCTCGATGGTGATCTCGCGGGTGCCGGCCTGTAGGGCGTTCTCCATGCCCTGGTTGTGGCGCATCAGCGAAGCGCGGTAGACGTCGATGGCCTGTTCGGTGTCGCCGTCGAAGGCCACCTGACCCTTCTCGAAGGCGATGGTGCGGGTGCAGACATGGCTGATGGTGTGCAGGTTATGGGAGACCAGGATGATGGCGACACCCGAGTCCCGCAGCTCCTGGATGCGCACCTGGCATTTGGTTTTGAAGGCCAGGTCGCCCACGGCCAGCACCTCGTCCACCAGCAGGATGTCGGGGTCGAGGAAGGCCGCAACGGAAAAGCCCAGCCGCACGGCCATGCCCGAGCTGTAGCTCTGCACCGCCATATCGATGAACTCCTCGATGCCCGAGAAGGCCACGATCGCGTCGAAACGGCGGTCGGTCTCGGCCTTGGAATAGCCCAGCACCGAGGCGTTGATGTAGATGTTCTCGCGGCCGGTGAGCACCGGATTGAAGCCCGCGCCCAGCGCGATCAGCGCCTGCATGCGGCCGCGGATCTCGATTCGGCCCTGATCGGGCTTGATCAAGCCGTTCAACATGCGCAGCAGGGTGGTCTTGCCGGCGCCGTTTGGGCCGATCAGCCCCAGCGTCTCGCCTCGCTGCACGGCAAAGGAGACCTCTTTCACGGCCCAGAACTCGTCCGGCCGCAGATGATCGTGTCCTCCGCGGCGGCCGATCAGCTCGGAGGTCAGGTCCTGCATGCCGTACCACAGCGAACGCTTGAGATCGCGGCAGAACTTCTTGCTCACACCATCCACGCGCACCAGGGTCTGTATCATCAGGCGCCTACCCGTTCGATCACTATGGGCAAGCTGATGCGAAAGATGATCCAGCCGGCCAGCAACAGCAACAAGGCCAGCGCACTGGCAAAAAAGAAGCCAACCGGATTGTTCAGCTCGCCCGTGACCGCCAGGTCGCGCGCTGCGATCAAGAGCGGGCTGACCGGGTTCAGCGCCACGATCAGCGACAGGGGAAAGGTTTGCGGCGGCGCATAGACCACCGGCGTCAGAAAGAAGAGAATCTGGGTCAGCGTGGGCAGGGCCGCGGTCACATCGCTGTAGAGCATGCCCACCGGCGTCAGCAGCAGCCCCGCGCCGATCCCCAGAAGCACCAGCATCAGTACCGGCACGGTCGCGGCCAGCACGCCCCAGGTCAGGGGCACACGGAACCAAAGAAACAGCCCGGCCAGCACCGCCGTCTTGATCAGCAAGTTGAAAAGCACGACCAACATAGCCGAGATAATCAGCGCCTCACGGGGGAAATTGATGCGCACCAACATCGACTGCGAGGCCTTGACGGAGCGCAACGGTGCGTTGAGGCTCTCGGTGAAGACCTGCCACAGGATGGTGCCGGTCAACACATACACGGGATAGGGAATGCTGGTCTCGGCCAGGTTTAGCACGTTGGCCTGCTGCAAGAGGATGAAGATCAGCGCGGTGACCACGGGGGGCGCGAAGGACCAGAGCACGCCCAGCAGGCTTTGGCGATACAGCGCGCGAATGTCGCGCACGCAGAGACGCCACGACAGCTCGCGCGCCTGCGCCAGGTCGCGCACCATAGCACGCGCCAACTGACGTGGGCGACGCACCTGCGAGTCGGCGCTGTAGACAATCACCGGAGATCCTGTCGAACTTATCATACGCTACAAAATCCTGTCATCGGGGCGCCTGCTCAGGGTATCAGGCGGCGGCGCCGGCTGATGAGCACGGTCAGCGCCACGATCACGGTCCAGGGCGCCAGAAAATAGAGCAAAGCCATGGCCGGGCTGCTGCGTGGCGGCTGCGGCGCAGGCTCCAACGGCTCTGCGGCCGGGGCTGGCAACGGAGTCGCCACCGGCTCGATGCCGGCGCTGGCTCCGAGTGTGGGTTCGGGCTGCGGCGGGGGCGTGCGGGTGGGCAGGGCCGCTGGCGCCACGGCCGCTGCGCCCTCGATCTGGCAATGCATCACCTTGATTTCGGGGTCCAGGATGGCTGACCACGCCAAGGTGAGCTGATTGCCGCCGCTGACTGCTGCTGAAAGGTAGTTGTCTTCGCTGAACAGCAGCGGCGCGGGCTCGCGCCAGCGGGTCTCTTCCTCCCAGACGCTGTGCCAGATGGCAGCGCCGGTGTTCGTGCAGCCAGGGAAGAGATTGCACTTGTCCTCGAAGCCCTCGCGGATACGGCGCAACAGGAACACATGCGTCCGGCCAGCGCTGTCCTGCACAAACTGGGCAAAGCCGTTGTCGGCGATCAGCCAGTAGAAGGTGTCGATGGGTTCTGTCCAGGTGACGCCGCCGTCGGTGCTGTATTGCGTTTGAGGATAGGCGCGGAAGCCGCCTTCCCACAGCGCCACCAGTCGCTGATCGTCCAGCACGGCCAGGTTGGTCCAGTCGCGCTCGTAGTCCAGCTCCTCCCGCTCGTCCAGCAGCACCGGCCTGTCCCAGGTCAGCCCGCTGTCCTGCGAGCGAGCGAAGTAGACAGCCTGGCCGTTGCCGGTCAGGTCCCACTCCGTCCAACTGGCGTAGACCTGGCCGGGCTTCCCGGTGATCAGGCGCACATTGCTGGCGCCGCGGGTGGGGTCGCTGAAGGTGAAGATGTCGAAGGGTTCGCTCCACGAGGCGCCGCCGTCGTCGGAGCGGATATAGGAGATGGCCTGATTGGTGCGCTTGTCGCCGACGGCCGCGCCGCCGCTGCCGCTGGCATAGGCCAGGTGCAGAGTCTGCGGCGCCTCGTAGGCCATGGCCATCGAGAACTGGGTGCCCGATTGGTCGCTGGCCAGCAGCACCGGCTTGCGCCAGCCGCGGGCAGAGTTGGCCTCCGCGGCGTTGGCCGAGCTGTAGTACAGGGTGAAATCAGGGCCGATCCAGACCAGATGGATAACGCCTTGTTCCTCCAGCACAGCCTGCGGCGCGCCGACGCGCCGGTTGGCCATGTCGCCTGGCGAAAGGAAGATGTCCACCGGCTCCGACCAGGCCGCGCCATCCCAGGTCGCGACCATCACTGCATCTGGGATCATGGGCGCCTGGTTGGCCTCGCCGGTCACCTCTTCGGCCCAGAACAGATGCACCGCGCCGGTTGGGTCGGCCAGCAAGAAGGGGTCGGCCGAGGTGAAGCCTGGCGAGTCGGAGATGTTGAAGGGCGCACTGCATTGGTCCACATCGCCGGGCGCGGCCTGCGCCGTAGCCGCCGCAAGAGCAGCCAGCAGGCCAGCCAGCAGCGCGATCAGGCCGAGACGATGAGATGGCAAGAAGGGAGTGATCATCATCCTATCCAAACACATAGCGATACACCGTCCGCCGCGGCGAACGGGCCAGGCCGTCCATGGCCAGCAGCGGCACGAACAACGCCACCGCGAAGAGCAGCGGCAGCAGCAGAAGCTGAAAACGGAACAGCCCGGGCGCCAGCACCTGGATGCCCCACAGCGTCAGGTCGAGCACGATCAGATGCGTCAGGTAGAGCCCGTAGGAGCGCTTGCCCACCGTCTCCAGCCGCCGCGCGCCGGGGATCCAGTCGCGCTTGAGGCTGGGGGCGAAGAGCACGAAGCAGAGCGGCGCCAGGTAGCTGGCCAGCGGCAGGGTGATCACGTCGTTGAAGTGCAGGAAGCCCAGCACGAAAAAGAGCACCACGCCGCCGGCAAAGGCCCATTTCAGTCGCTGCAAGGCCGGCAGCAGCCGCTTGGCGTTCAGGCCGTAGACCAGCCCCAACGGAAAGTAGATCGCCCAGTCGGCCAGCGTGCGGCCGATCACCGGCGGCATCAGGCTTTGCGCCTGGCTGGGCAGGGTGAAGCCCAGCGCGCCTGGATGCAACACGTTGATCAGGAACAACTGCCCCAGGCCGATCCCAGCCAGCAGAAGCCAGCCCCAGCGCCGTCCCACCCGCACCAACAGCGGCGCCAGCAGGTAATACAGCACCAGCAGCGGCACGAAGTGGAAGGGATAGCCGGTCAGCAGGTTCTTGGCATAGCCCAGCGGGCCATAGCGCTCGTCGAGCTGCACGAAGACCACGGCGTAGAAGACCAGCGACCAGAGCAGATAGGGCCACAGGATATGGCTCAGGCTGTTTTTCAGGAACTTGCCCGTCAGCGTGGGCGGCTCGCCGCGCGCGGCATAGGCCACAAACGTGCCAGAGATGAACAGAAAGGTCGGCACGGCAAAGACCCCCAGCCCTTGCAGCAGGCTGAGCAGCACGCGCACCGGCCCTGCCAGTGCAGGAAAGCCCGCCTGCACCGGCGCCGTGACGCCCATCTGGATAGTGTGATTGAGCACGATCAGCACCATCGCCGCAAAGGGCACCGATCCGGCGAACACCAGCGAAAACCAGCGGTTTTCCCAGCGCAGGTGCATGAAGAACGCGACCACCAGCAGGATTTTCAGCGTCGAGAGCGCCGCCAGCGGCGGGACGACCGAGAAACTCAGGGTGTCGCGCGTGTCGAGCACGCTTAGCGCGACCTCGATCGCGGTCACGACCGCCAGCGCGACAAACACGCCAACATACGTCATCCGGTGCGAATGCGCGTGGTCAACGCGCGACGCGGGCCAGAAATGGCGCTTAAGCGCGACCAGCGGATTCCCCGGCAGTCCTATCCCCGTTCCGGCGGCTTCGGCGGCCAGCAGCTCGTCGAGCGTCACGGCATCGCGCTGCCAGGCCGGACCACGCGCTGCCTCGGCGGGCGCGATCC
>JAJTXO010000159.1 GCA_021463315.1 Caldilineales bacterium
ATTGGGGAAGACTTCCGAAGTCTTATGGACTGTGAGCCCGTTTTGAACAAACCTGCGCAGACTTCGGAAGTCTCGACCCCGGTTTATTGAGATGACACCTTCACTCCTTAATATTTCAAGAGGTGTTCGCCTATGAAGCCTTTCCTGTTTCCCTCAATTTCACTACCAGCCAGTCTGATGCTATTTGTGTTGCTTTTCTTCAGCGACCTCATGCCTGTCGTGCGTTCAGATGGCGCTTCACCGGATCAGCAAGAAGCCATTGTCTCTGCGCCGTTGGTAACGCCCGTGGTCTGTCCTGACGTCGTGGCGCCTCCCGGCGTCGACACGTTGGACATCCAGGCCGTGGCCACCCATTGGCCGCTGACCGCAGCCAACCCGGACCCGGACGGCAACCCCGTCACCCCAAACTACGAGGCGCGCTATGACATCGACCAGGATGGCGATGTGGACGTGGTGGACATCATGCTCACTTCGACCCAATGGGGCACCATCGGCGCGCCGCCCGGCATCGAGATCACCTCTGTGCCAACCTATGGCGTTTGGGGCGTTCCGCTGCGCGGCCGCGTCGGCTGCGTGGATCCGGCCGCTTTTCGCGTGGCCGTCTATATCTTCTCCGAGGGTTGGTGGACCAAGCCCACGTTCGCCAGTCCGTTGACCATAATCAACCCCGACGGCACGTGGCAGACCAACGTGACCACCGGCGGCTGCGACCAACTGGCGACGCGCTTCGCGGCGATCCTGTTCCCCATCGGCGCGACTTATCGCCCGGCCAACGGTTCCGCCACGATTCCGGCCGAGATGCTGGTCCATCCTCACGTCATCGTCAGCCGGCTGCCCGGCACGCGCACGCTCCAGTTCTCCGGCTCGACCTGGGTGGTCAAGTCCACGGGCACGTGCCGCACGGTTGGCCCCGGCCCGAACTACTTCTCCGATACGCCGGGCGACGTCTACGTGGATCAGGACGGCCGGTTGCACCTCAGCATCTCCTACCACGATGGCCGCTGGTGGAGCACGGAGGTGATCAACACCGACCTGACCGCCTATGGCGCCTACACCTTCACCCTGGCCAGTCGCGTCGACACGCTGGACCCGAACGCGGTGGCCGGCCTGTTCACCTGGGCTGAGCTAGATGAACAAAGCCATGCCGAGTTGGACATCGAGGCTTCGCGGTGGTCTGACCCTGGCGCCGCCAACAACGCCCAGTATGTAGTCCAACCCTGGGGCGTTGCTGGCCACCGGCATCAGTTCCCCATGCAGCAAACACAGGATATCTCGACCCACGGCTTTCTCTGGCAGCCCGGCAGCGTGCATTTCGCCAGCTACCAGGGTACCGCCTCCCCACCCGCGCCCGGCGACCTGATCGAGACCTGGGTCTACACCGGCTCTGACGTGCCGCCGGCCGGCCAGGCCAACGTGCGCCTCAACCTCTGGCTCGTCAACGGCCAGCCGCCGGCGTCGGGCCAACCGTTGGAGTTGATCATCCAGTCCTTCGCCTTCTCACCAGCTCCTGAATAGGAGTCGGAAACCTTTGCTCCGGCTGCGAGGGGGAGCCGGGGCGTCCTCCAGTATGGCTGATCAGCGTACTTCGTCTCCTTTCACTTACCGGTGGTTGGAGGAAGATACCATGCCTTTCTGCGTCGAGACTGCCTGAACGATCATCTTTCAACCTTGTGCTGTAATACCAGGAGTTGGCCCGAAAGCGATGACAAATTCGGCGATTTGACAGGCCGCCAGGCCTGTGGCACAATCGCCCCCACAACTGAACCATCGCAACAACTTTGAACCGGACTAGTACCTGTCGAAGCGGGCTCCAGAGAGCTGGCGGTAGCTGGAAAGCCGGCAGCAGCGCAGGCAGGGAATGGACCGGGGAGTTGGGATGTGAACAATGGTTAATTGGGGAATGGTGAATTGGTGAATGATTAATGCCGGAGGAATTCGTCCGTTCATTAACAATTCCCCAATTCAGCAATTCACAATTCACCATTAACTAGCTTCCCCCGGAGACGCCACCGTTATCAGGGCGCTGGAGATCGGTCGTAACGAGTAATTCGTAACTCGTAACTCGTAACTCGTAACTCGTAACTCGTAACCCGGAATCGGAATGAGGAGAATCTCCGGTTACGTGTTACGCATTACGTGTTACGCATTACGCATTACGCATTACGTGTTACGTCAACCCGTCTCCGCAGAGTGAGGCTGGCGACACGTCCCTGCGCTTCATCGCAGGGTTTTTGTTTGTCCGCCTAACCAGGGTGGCACCGCGAGACGCCTCTCGTCCCTGCAAGCGCATGTTGCTGCGCGGGACGAGAGGCGTTTTTCGTTGGTAGATTGGTAGATTGGTAGATTGGTAGATTGGTCAGGCAGCGCCGGCCACCAATCTACCACTGTACCAATCTACCACTATACCAAATCAACCACTGTACCAATCAACCACTGTACCAATCTACCACTATACCAATCTACCACTATACCAATCTACCACTGTACCAATCTACCACTGTACCAATCTACCACTGTACCAACCTACCAATTTACCAATCTACCACTGTACCAATCTACCACTGTACCAATTTACCAACCTCCCAATCCACCAGGACCCAACCATGTACAAACCCACCCTCGACCAAGTTCGCTCCCTGGCCGGGCAGGGCAATTTGATCCCGATCTACCGCGAGCTGCCGGCTGACCTGGAGACGCCGGTGTCGGTCTATCTGAAGCTGCGCGATGACAGCCCCTCCTTTCTGCTGGAGTCGGTGGAGAAGGGGGAGCAGATGGGCCGCTACTCCTTCATCGGCGTGCAGGCGCCGCTGGCGCTGCTGGCCCGCGGCGAGACGGTGAGCATCAAGGGCGCAGGCGGCGCTGTCCTGGAGACGCGCACGGCGCCCGATCCACTGGATGTGGTCAAGGACTTCGTGCGCCAGCGCGCCCCCATCCACGTGGACGGTCTGCCGCGCTTCATCGGCGGCGCAGTGGGCTACGTCAGCTACGACTGGGTGCGCTTCGTGGAGCGGCTGCCGGCCACGGCCAGCGACGAGCTGGATCTGCCCGATTTCGTCCTCCTGCTGGCCGACAACCTGGTGATCTTCGACCACGTGCGCCACCGGCTGCTGGTGCTGGCCAACTGCCGGCTGGAGGGCGACACAACGGCTGCCTATGCCGACGCCATCGCCCGCATCGATCGGCTCGTGGCCCGGCTGCGCAGGCCGTTGGCTGTGCCGGAGACGCCCAACGTGTTGGGCGACACCGAATGGCAAAGCAACTTCACCCAACAGCGCTTCGAGGCGCAGGTGTTGCAGGCCAAGGAGCACATCGCGGCCGGCGATATCTTCCAGGTGGTGCTCAGCCAACGGCTGAGCCGCCAGACCGAGGCCGACCCGTTCACCATCTACCGCGCGCTGCGCATGACCAACCCCAGCCCCTACATGTACTTTCTGGAGCTGCCGGGCGACGACGGCAGCGGCCAGCCGATCCGCCTGATCGGCTCCAGCCCGGAGATCCACGTGCGATTGGAGGATGGCCAGGCACTGCTGCGGCCCATCGCCGGCACCCGCTGGCGCGGCGCTACCTCCCAGGAGGACGCGCGGCTGGCTGCCGAGCTGCTGGCCGACCCCAAGGAGCGGGCCGAGCACGTGATGCTGGTGGACCTGGGACGCAACGACCTGGGCCGGGTGTGCGAATATGGCAGCGTCCACACCCCCACGCTGATGGCCGTGGAGCGCTACAGCCACGTGATGCACATCGTCAGCGATGTGCAGGGCACGCTCCGCCCTGAGTTCGACGCCTTCGACCTGCTGCGCGCCACCTTCCCGGCCGGCACCGTCAGCGGCGCGCCCAAGGTGCGGGCCATGGAGATCGTCGAGGCGCTGGAGGGCACGCGGCGCGGCCCCTACGCCGGCTGCGTGGGCTACATCGGCTACGACGGCGCCATGGACACCTGCATCACCATCCGCACCGTGGTCATGCGCGGCAACACCTGCACGCTGCAGGCCGGCGCAGGCATCGTGGCCGACAGCGACCCCGCCTCCGAATGGCGCGAGACGCTGAACAAGGCCCGCGCCCTGGCCGTGGCCGTGGAGGTGGCGGAGCGAGGACTAATCAACGATGAACGATGATTGATGAACGATGAACGATGAATGATGAACGATGAACGATGAACGATGAACGATGAATGATGAACGATGATTGATGAACGATGAACGATGATTGATGAACGATGATCGATGAACGATGAATCCAGAAATCGTCGCCTCGCACGACTCTCCTCCGGATTCATCATTCATCGTTCATCATTCATCGTTTGTCATCCAGACCAACAACACAAGGAGCGGCTATCATGCCTCAAAAGCGTATTCTCACCGGCGACCGGCCCACAGGCAAACTGCACCTGGGCCACTATATCGGCAGCCACCGGCACCGGCTGGCCTTGCAGGATCAGTACGAGTGCTTCTTCCTGGTGGCCGATCTGCACATGCTGACCACCAAGAACACCAAGGAGGACATCCTGGCCATCGCCGACAACGCGCGCGCCATCGTGCTGGACCAGTTGGCCATCGGCATCGACCCGGCCAAGGTGACCTTCTACCTGCAGTCGGCCGTGCATGAGATCTACGAGCTGCAGTTGCTGCTCAGCGGGCTGGTGACGGTGGAGCGCCTGCAGCAGTTGCCGACCATCAAGGACATGGCCGACGCGGCCGGGCTGGAGCAGATCCCCTACAACCTGCTGGGCTATCCTGTCCTGCAGTCGGCCGACATCCTGATGCCGCGGGCGCACCTGGTGCCGGTGGGCAAGGACAACGAGAGCCACGTGGAGCTGAGCCGGCAGATCGCGCGCCGCTTCAACAACGCCTACGGCGAGGTCTTCCCCCTGCCAGAGCCCTTCGTGGTCGGCGGCACGCTGGTGGGCACCGACGGCCAGGCCAAGATGAGCAAGAGCCTGGACAACGCCATCTTCCTCAGCGACGACGCGGCCACGGTGCGTCGCCGCGTCTTCAGCATGTACACCGACCCCAACCGCATCAGCGCGGACGTGCCCGGCAACGTGGTGGGCAACCCGGTCTTCCAGTACCACGACTACTTCAATCCCAACCAAGCTGAGGTGGAGGACCTGAAGGAGCGCTACCGCGCCGGCCGCGTCGGCGATGTGGAAGTCAAGGAGAAGCTGGCCATCGCGCTCAACAACTTCCTCGATCCCATCCGCGAGCGCCGCGCCCACTACGAGTCCCAGACTGGCTACGTGGACGAGCTGCTCTACGAAGGCACCCTGGCCGCGCGCCAGGAGGGCCAGGCCACCCTCAGCGAAGTCAAGAAAGCCATGGGGCTGACGGGGGTGTGGAACCGGGTTTCGCGAGGGGCGGAGAAGCGGCGGAAGCGTAACCCGTAACTCGTAACTCGTAACTCGTAACCCGGAGCAAGCGACAATTGGAGGCTGGAATGAACTTTGTGAGTTGGTGCGAGACGATACCGGAGGAGATCACGGGTGATCGGGTTTGGCGCGTTAAGGCGTATCAGTTGGCGCTGTTTGCTGCAGATATCGCCTGGACCGATCTTGGCCCTTTGATGGCCGACAGACGTACCTTGCCGTTGTCTGATCAGCTCTTTCGGGCGGTTGGATCAGTCAGCGCTAACGTAGTCGAAGGCTTCTCAAAGAGCTCTCGCCGCGACCGTGCCCGTTTCTATGAGTACGCCCTCGGCTCTGCGCGCGAGGCGCGTGACTGGTATTTCAAAGGCCGGCATGTCTTGCGCTCAGAAGTCGTCACGCATCGGCTGCAACTCTTCTCCGAGATCATCCGTCTACTGCTCACGATGATCCCCGAACAGCGCGGGGCCAGCCTGCGTGAGCCCGGCCCGGTGTACGCCATCGATCCCGTCGACATCCTCAACGATGTCCCACTCGTATGACCAATTACCCAGACAAGATCCAGGTTTGTAGACCTTCGGTACCGTCTCACCTGGAAAATACGCCCGCAACACGACAAGCACTCGCAAGCACACTCCGGGTTACGAGTTACGGGTTACGGGTTATGCGCCAAGGACTAACACCATGATCGCATTCATCGACAACTACGACTCCTTCACCTACAACCTGGTCCAGTTCATCGGCGAGGTGATGCTGGAGGACCGGCTGGGCGACCCGCGGACGGCGCTGCGCGTTTGGCGCAACGACGAGATCACGGTGGAGGAGCTGGCCGCGCTCCAGCCCGACTACATCGTCGTCTCGCCCGGCCCCGGCACGCCGGAGCAGGACAGCGGCATCAGCAACGCCGTGATCCGCCGCTTCTACCAGACCACGCCGATCCTGGGCGTCTGCCTGGGCCAGCAGTGCATGGGCCACGTCTTCGGCGGTGTGGTGAGCCGCGCGCCGCGGCTGATGCACGGCAAGGTGTCGCCGGTCTACCACACCGGCAAAGGCCTCTTCCGCGACCTGCCCAGCCCCTTCCAGGCCACCCGCTACCACTCGCTGATCGTCCAGGAGCCGCTGCCGGCCGAGCTGGAGCTGACCGCCTTCACCATGGAGGGCGAGGTGATGGGCGTGCGCCACCGCACCTACCGCACCTGCGTCGGCGTCCAGTTCCACCCCGAGAGCATCCTGACCGAGCACGGCAAGCAGTTGTTGCGGAATTTTTTGGCGTTGGGGAAGTAGATTGGTAGATTGGTAGACTGGTAGATTGGTCGTGTGCTCGCCACTGCGCGGACTCTGGACCAATTTACCAATCTACCAATTTACCAATCTACCCCCGAAGGAGATCCCATGATCCAACAAGCTATCGCCCACCTGCTGGACCGCCGCGACCTGAGCGAGGATGAGGCCTATGCCGCGATGATGGAGATCATGGCTGGCCAGGCGACGCAGGCGCAGATCGGCGGCTTTTTGGTGGCGCTGCGCATGAAGGGCGAGACGGTGGCCGAGATCGCCGGCTGCGCGCGGGCCATGCGGGCCAACGCCGTCGCGGTGACGCCCCAGCGCCGGCCGCTGACCGATATCGTCGGCACCGGCGGCGACCACAGCGGCACCTTCAACATCTCCACCACCGCGGCCTTCGTCATCGCCGGCGCCGGCGTGCCCGTGGCCAAGCACGGCAACCGCTCCATCACCAGCAAGGCCGGCAGCGCCGACGTGCTGGGCGCGCTGGGCGTGCGGCTGGACATCAACGCGGCGCAGGTGGCGGCCTGCATCGACCAGGCCGGCATCGGCTTCTGCTACGCGGTCAACCACCACCCGGCCATGCGCCACGCCATCGGCCCGCGCCGCGAGCTGGCCGCGCGCACGGTGTTCAACATCCTTGGCCCGCTGACCAACCCGGCCAACGCCGAATACATGGCCATCGGCGTCTTCAGCCCGGAGCTGACCGAGCCGCTGGCCGGCGTGCTGGGCCGGCTGGGCAGCGCCGCGGCCTTCGTGGTCCACGGCCACGGCGGGCTGGACGAGCTCAGCCTGAACGGGCCGAACCGGGTCAGCGAGCTGCGGGATGGCGTCGTGCGCAGCTTCGAGCTGGACGCGCCCGAGCTGGGCCTGCGGCGGGCCAGCCTGGTCGAGCTGCAGGGAGGCGACGCGGCCGACAACGCCCGCATCACCCGCCGCATCCTCAGCGGCGAAGAGCCAGGCCCCATGCGCGACGCCGTGCTGTTCAACGCGGCCATGGGCCTGGCCGTGCCCGACGGAGACTGGCCATCCGCCCTCGGGCGCGCCCGCGCCAGCCTGGACAGCGGCGCGGCCCTCGTGGCGCTGGAGCGGCTGGTGGAGGTTAGTAATCGGTGATCGGTGATCGGTGATCGGTGATCGGTGATCGGTGATCGGTGAGCGGTGAACGGTGAACGGTGATCGGTGAT
>JAJTXO010000016.1 GCA_021463315.1 Caldilineales bacterium
TCGCCAGCTTCATCGATCGGTCCCTGCTCCGTAAGTACGACTACGTTCGCCAAATCACTGCCGTTGTGGCACCCTTGGCATGAAAATCGAATCTACTGAGACTACCCGTCTATGATTTATGCTACTTGCCTGCGACCCAGATCGAGTTTATAATTGAAGCGTCGTAACCAACCCCTGACGGACAGATGGGAGCACCCTTGATGCCGATCCCACAGGATTTTCTCGTCAACCTGGCGGCCACGGTTTGGTCAAGGCATCGCATCGCCCTGGCCAGCCTGGCCCGCTGCGCCGAGGCCATGCCGCAGCAGTTCAACCGCTCGGCTGCGGACCTGGCACCGTTGCTGCTTCAGGCCAGCCAGGATGCGGGCAGCTTCAACTCCCGCCGCTTTGCCATCACCTGTCTCTCCTACCTGCGGGTGATAACGCCCGCGGTGCTGGCCGCCCTGCTGCGGCTGGCCGGCGACACCCACACCGTCCAGAAGGACACCCTGGCCGCGGCGGCGCGCTTCAACCGGCTGGACCGGTCGCTGGGCGAGGCGCTGCCGTCTGAGCTGACCGCCGCGCTGGCCGGCCCCAGCGTGCTGCGGGCGCGCACGGCAGTCCGGCTGCTGCAGGCGCTGGGCACGTCGCCGGCCGCACAAGCCACTCCTGGCCTGCGCCGGCAGATCGTGCAGGCGCTGGCGGCCGCGCTGCAAGACCCCGGCAGCCGGCGGCCGGTGTGGACATCAACCGAAAACACGGATAGAACCCTGGATCAGGACCTGTACCAGGCGCTGCTGAAGGTCGCGGGGTTCTAGGACCGACGGCCTGCGCCGTCTGTGATTCGAGGAAGGAGACATGGCATGGACGAGAAATTCGGCAACGGCTATACGCTGCTGATCGGCGTGGGCCAGTCAGCCTACCCTAAGTGGTCCCTGCCGGTGACGGTCAAGGACATGCGGGCCCTGCGAGCGATCCTGACCGACCCTGCGCTGTGCGGCTACCCCGACGATGATGCCCACATCCGCCTGCTGCACGACGCCGGCGCCACCCGGCAGGCGATCCTGGACGGCCTGGCCTGGCTGGCCGGGCAAGTCGCCGCCGACCCGGAGGCCACGGCCGTGGTCTTCTACTCCGGCCACGGCTGGATCGACGACAACACGGGGCGCTACTACCTATTACCCCACGACGTAGAGCCGTTCGACCTGGCTGCTTCGGCCCTGCCGGCGACGACGTTCACCGACGCCCTGCACCAGGTGCCGGCCAGGCGGCTGCTGGTCTTCGTGGATAGCTGCCACGCCGCTGGCATGGCCACCGCCAAGGATGTCCTCGATTTCAAGCTGCCGGCCGGCTTCAGCCAGGCCACGCTGCCCAAGAGCGTGGTCGAGGAGCTCAAGCAGGGCGCAGGCCGCGCCGTGTTCAGCTCTTCGACAGGCAAACAAAGGTCGTATGTGCGGCTGGACGGAATGATGAGCGTGTACACCTTCCACCTGATCGAAGCGCTGCGAGGCGCCGGCAGCCGGCCAGGTGACACCACCGTACGCCTCTCCAACCTGATGACCCACCTGGGCCAGGCCGTGCCGGCCAGCGCACAGGCGATGGGCAAAGAGCAGACGCCATTTTTCGACACGGCGACGGAGGACTTTGCGGTGGCGCTGCTGTTGGGCGGCAAGGGATTGGGCAGCGCCGGCGTCTCTCCCAGCGAGGGCGGCGCGACATCGCAGCCGGTCATCCAGGCCAGCGGCGAGCGCAGCGTCGCCGCCGGGTCGATCAGCGACAGCACCGTCGTGACAGGTGATCACAATGTCGTCCAGCAGGGCAAGTACAACATCAACATCGGCAACGCCCAGGGAGTGGTGATCGGCGATGGGGCGCAGGTGACGCAGGTGGTTGGCAGCAGCCCGCCGACAAGAGCTGGTGGCAGAACGCGATCTGGCAGCCGGTGAGATGGCGCAGATCGAGCAGCAGTTTGGCTCCTAACAGCACTCGTAGGTACCCGTATGGCTGACGATATTCAAGCCCTTTTGGACCGTCTTGCCGCCGGCACGCACACCGAAGCCGACTTTGCGACTCTGCGCCACGCCTTGCTCGTGAGCGGCCAAAAAAACGTCGTCCAGATCGGGAAATACAATGTCCAGATCGGTGCAGGTCAGAGAATCCACATAGGCGACGTAATCTACCAGGGAACGGAAGCGACAGCGATCTGCTCGGCATTGCGAGAGGTACTGGCGCAAGCCGGCTTCGACCCTACATTCGATCGTTCGATGCAGGCACAGATTTCACAAATGGTGGAAAGTCTGGACGGTCTGCTGAATCTATGGAAATCGGCATATGCGAAGTGGCAGCAACAACTTGCAAGCATCCAGGCACAGCAGATTCGAAACGCCATATTCGACTTCAGCGATCATATTGTGGATAGGACCAGTGGCTTTATTGGACGCACCTTTTTCTTCGATCATGTGGACGAACTTATCTCTCATCACCACCGGGGTTATATCAGAATTAAAGGTGAACCCGGCATTGGAAAATCAGCGTTTGCTGCGCAGTTGGTAAAGCAAAAGGGCATAAGGCTATCTTCAATGGAAAGCTCATGATCACCGCCCACCTCCGCATGTCCCGCTACTATCTCACCTACGCCCGCCAGCACAAGGACGACTGGCAGGCGCTGGACGGCGCGCAGTTCGAGCAGATCCGGCGCGGGTGGCAGGTGGCCAGCGAGGGCTGCGCCGGATTGGCGCCGGACGAGCAGGTCGCCCTGGTCTTCGGCTACCTGAACGCGCTGGACGGCTACCTGGAACGCCGTGGCCTGTGGACGGAGTTGCTAACCTGGAACCGGCGCGGGCTTGTTGCGGCCCAAGCCATTGGCAACGAGGCGCTGGTCGGCGGTCTGCTCAACGACATTGGCCTGTGCCATCGGCATCTGGGCCAATATACGGTTGCCAGGGACTATTTCGCGCAAGCGCTGGCCGTGCGGCGGCGGGTCGGTCCGTTGGCCGGCGAGGCAGTGACTCTCAATAACTTGGGCCTGGTCCACGACGACCTGGGTGAGTACGCCCAAGCGGTAGCATTCTACGAACAGGCACTGCCGCTCCGCCAGGCAGCCGGCGATCGTGCCGGCGAGGGCATCACCTTGCACAACCTGGCGACAACGCTGATGCAGGTCGGCCGCTGGGACGAAGCCGCCAACCGATTCGAACAAGCGCTGCAGATCGCTCGCGAGACCGGCGACCGCATCGGCGAGGCCGGCACGCTGAGCAACCTGGGACAGCTTTACCTGCAGATGACCCGTCTCGACGAGGCCGAGGCCACTCTGCAAAAGGCCCTTGCCATGATGCGCGCCATCGGCGACCGCGGCCACGAGGCGGCCGTGCTAAACAACCTGGGGCTGTTGGCCCAGGCGCGCGGCCATCCTCGGCAGGCGCTGAGCCTGTTCGAGCAGGCGCTAGACACACAGCGATTATCCGGCCAAACCGACACCGACGCGCCTTTACTCAACAACTTGGGCACAACGCATCAGGCCCTCGGCGACTGGCGTCGTGCGTTGATCTACTTCCAGGAAGCCCTGAGCCGGCATCAGGTCACCGGCAATCGCAATGGCGAGTCCGTCGCCCTAGCCAACATCGGTGGGCTCTACCTGGAACGCGAGGCGTTCGACGACGCGCGCCACGCCTACGAAGAGGCGCTGGCCATCGTGCGCAGCCTGGGCGACTGGGACAGCGAGGCGACCCTGCTCAACAACATCGCCGCCATCCACCGTTCCCGCGGCGAGCTTGCCGAGGCGCAAGTCTGCTTGAACGAAGCGCTGGCTATCCATCGCCAGGTCGGCAACCGCGCCATGGAGGCGACCGATCTGAACAACCTGGCCGGCTTGCGCTTCGAGAGCGGCGACCTGGCCGGCGCGCGAGCGGATTTCGAGACAGCCCTTGAGTTGCGCCGGTCCATCGGCCAGCTCAATGAAGCGGGATCGATTCTGCACAACCTGGGCGCGGTATGCACGGCCGAGGACGATGCGGCGGCAGCGCTGGCCTACTATGAACAAGCCCTGGCCCTGCGCCGGCAGATCGAGGACGTCGACGGCCAGGCGCGCACGCTTGCCAACCTGGCGCTGGTGTGGCATGCTTTAGGCGACTTGGCTCAGGGCGAAGCATTGTTGGCCGAGGCTGTGGCCATCGACGAACAATACGACCTGCCTCAACTCGCCCGCAACCGCAAGACATTGATGGAGATTCGAGGCTAGCTAAAACGAAAATGGGATACTTGCCCAACACACTCCACGGAGGTTCACTATGGATATCGCAGCACTGGCCAAAGAAGTAGCCCTGTTCCTTACTCCCTTCCTGCCTTATCTGCTCAAAGCGGGAGAAAAAGCCGCTGAAGAGGCCGGCAAGAAGCTGGGCAGCGACGCGTGGGAGCGTGCCAAGGGGCTGTGGGGCAAGCTGAGGCCGAAGGTCGAAGCGAAGCCAGCCGCCCAGGAAGCTGTGGCCGACGCAGCCACCGAGCCGTCAAACGAGGATGCCCAGGCCGCTCTACGCCAGCAACTGCGTAAGCTACTAACCGAGGATGATCAACTGGCGGCAGAGATCGGGCAGCAATGGGCCGCAGCACAGGCCGCAGGCGTAACTATCAGCGCGTCAGGTGACCGGTCTGTGGCCGCCCAGAACATCGCTGACAGCGCAATCGTCACTGGAGATGACAACACCGTACAGAGCGGCAAATACAGCATCAGGATCAACAAAGCGTCTGGGCTGGCCATCGGTGACAACGCTCGCGCTACTTATGCCGGTGATCCAGAAGACATCTAATAGCGCAGAGAACTGAGAACCCCGACAAAGGAGGCTGGGCAGTGACCGAAGCAGCCAAGTACCAAATCACCATACATGGGAATGTCTACGATCTCGCTACTGGCGACGGCGCGCAGGTAGTTCCAATCGACAAGCGCAACCGAGCGGCCTCACCATTTATGACGCCGCCCCTGCCCCCGCAGGGCATCCATGGCCGTGACGACGACCTGACCCAGGTTTACGACCTGTTGGCGCTGGGCGACGAAGAAACCGGCGATGTGCCGCCGGTCGCGCTGCGCGGGCTGGGTGGGATCGGCAAGACGACGCTCGCTACGGCGTTGGGGCGATTGAATTTCGTTCCCAGTTTCTTTCCCGACGGCGTGCTGTGGGTTGCGCTGGGACCGAGCCCCACAGTGCGTCTCCTGCTGGATGGCTGGGGCCGCGCCTTGGGTGTGGACTTGCTGCCCGAGCGCGACGAAGCCGCCTGTCGCGACCGGTTGCGAGCCGTGCTCTACCACCGCCGCGCTCTGCTGATCGTGGACGACGTGTGGGATGTTGCCCAGGGCCAGTACTTTCTGGTGGCCGGGCCAAATTGCCGCACGCTGCTGACCACGCGCGAGACGCCGGTGGCCTATGCGCTGGCGACGCGCGAGCGCACGCTGCGCGTGGACGTGCTCAAGCCGGTGGCGGCGCTGGCGTTGCTGCGCCGGCTGGCGCCGGAAGCGGTCACGAGCGACGAACGCGCCGCGCAGCGGCTGTGTGAGCGACTGGAGTATCTGCCGCTGGCGCTGACCCTGGCCGGCCGCCTGCTGGCAGTTGAGGCCGACGTGCCGGCGCGCATGCAGCGCATGCTCGGCGAGTTAATTGAGCGGCGGGAGGCCAGGCTCAACTTGCTTCAAGCCGAGGGGCGCTTGGGGCTAACCGAGGAGGAGCCAGTTTCGCTGCAGGCCATCCTGGGTCTCAGCGTGAACCGGCTGGACAAGGTCGACCAGGAACGCTTCGCCATGGCCTCGGTCTTTGGCGGCGACCCGCTGACCTGGGAGATCAACGCCGCGGCCTACGTGTGGGAGTGCTCGGTCATAGAAGCCGAGGACACCGTCGCCCGCTTCATCCAGCGCGGTTTGATCGAGCGTCGCGGCGAGCGCTACTGGATGCACGCGCTGCTGGCCGATTACGCGGCGGAGCTGATGGAGGAAATGGGGCTGTGAGTTTGACTCATGAACAAGGGCCGCTTGGCACTGGAATGCTCGCCTCTAAGACGCCATCCAGAGCTAGAGATCGACACCGAGATTTCCATCTGGCACTGACAAGTACCAACGCCGAGGATGTGGGCAAAATCAACGAAGCGTTCGGCCAGATAAAGCATGCTATCTACGCTTCATCCGATTTCTTGACCATACAGGAAGCGGCTACTGAACTCTATACGTACCTCTATCGCCAGGGGTTGTGGCACGAACAGCTGCAGATCGCACACAGATTACTGACAATTGCCATGTCCTCAGCGGTATTCGACGAGATGTGGATCGCTCTTGACATGGTGGGTTCCTGTCTCATTCGGATGGGAGAATGGAAATATGCCGAGGAAAGCTACGAATTCTTGGTAACGGTTGCTGAGCAACGTGGCGATCGCGAAGCACTCGTGAGCGGTCTCAAAGCCCTTGGGTACCTTCATGAACGGCGCGTGGAATGGGATCGGGCGACTGAATGCTACCAGCGCTGTCTCACGGTTCTGCAGGCCGGGGGCTCTGATGAAGAGGTAACCGAGATCAAGGCTAGCATTAGCAGGATTGATGTTGTGCTTGGGCGCGACAATGCAGCGCTGAATGCCATCGCCGAACTGGAGGCGTTGTACCAGCGTGAGAACGATGAAAGACGCAAAGCAGGGATTCTGCGTGAGATCGGCGACTTACATCGTGGCCTGGATCAGCTCGAAGAGGCTTTGGATTTCTATCAGAGGTCCGCTGATGCCAGCCAGCGATGCGGCCATCTGACTGGGCTTGCACGCGCCAGAGGTGCTGTGGCCGACGTGGCGGTCGAACTGGAGCAATATGATGATGCGCTTGCTTTCTACAACGACGCACTGAGAATCTTTGAGCAGATTGGCAATCGACCCGAGGCAGCCTATGTTCTATTGGACATAGGAGATGTGTATGGGCGTCTAGACGAAGATGATCTGGCGCTCGACCGATATCGTCACGCGGTCGTGATTCTTGAGGAAACCGGTGATCCTCCGTTCCTGTCTCTTGCGCTGAGCTCAATCGGGGCGATATACATGAAGCAGGGTCAGCTATCTGAAGCGGAGATGCTGCTGCAACGGGCCATTGCTATCGACGAAGCACTGGGCCTTCCGGTCCTCGATCTACACCAGGCAACGTTAGTGCAGCTTCGGGACTTACGACAGGCGACGGATTAGGGCGTGTTCGTGTAGGGCGACCATCGCGACGAACCATGAGATGGCTGCCAAGAAGGTCTCCACCAGTGAGTCAGCTCTGGCGACGACATCTGCTCTATTACTTGGCGGGCATGCGCACGTATCGCGACGACTCGGCCTGGTTCGAGATCGAGTGGCCGCAGATTCAGCGCGCTTGGTTGTCAGTTCAGGGTCGGGGCGACGAACATACCCTGCTAGATTTCCTATTTGCTGCTTTGCCATCGATGGGGACGCTAGGGCTGTGGCGAACCGCCGTCGAGTGGGCAACCACCGGGCTTCCCTTGGTGCAGCAGACCGGCAACAAGCTCAGGGAAGGGGTGCTGCTGGACAACCTCGGGCAGTCGTATTTCCTGTTGGGCGACCGGCAGCGAGCGCTGGTCACCTACGAGCAAGCGCTGGCGCTGGCCGAGGCCAATCCCGGCGCGGTGTATCAGGGTTCGCTGCTCGGCCGGCTGGGCGAGCTCTACGGCGAGATCGGGCAGCCTGAGCAGGCGCTGGAGCACCTGGAACGTGCGCTGGCGGCAGCTCGCCAGGCCAAAGACCAGCAGCGTGAAAGCCAGTGGTTGAGCCGCAAGGGACGGATCCATCTCAGGTTGGGTCAGATGGACGCAGCGCGCCAAGACTTCGATGCGGCGCTAGCCGCAGCGCGGGACAGCGGGCGAGACGCCTTGATAGGATCGACGCTGGGCAACCTGGGTGGCTACTATCTGGACAGCGGCGACCTGGCTGCAGCCGTCGCCTGTTTCGACGAGGTGCTCGACATCGCACGCACCGCCAGAGATCGCCATGCCGAAGCGGCGACTCTCATCAACCTGGCGCTGGCCCGGGGGATGGCCGGCGAAGTGAGCGTCTGCGTTGCGACCTACGAGCAAGCGCTGGCCATCGCCCGCCAGATCGGCGACAGCGACAACGAGAACACCTGCCTGGGCGGGCTGGCCGGAGCCTATCGCACGCTGGGTCAGGTCTCGGTGGCCATGCCGTATGCTGATCAGGCCCTCAGCCTGGCGCAGATGATCGGCGATGTGGACGGCGAAATGTCCTGGCTGAGCGAACTGGGATCCCTGCACGGCTTGCTCGGCGAGAACGATCAGGCGCATAGTTGTTTTCAGCAGGCTTTGGCGCTGGCCCGGGGGCCGGCCAGCAGCCTATGGCATCAGGAGACGATCCTGGGCAACCTGGGCAACTTCCACCTGCGGCTGGGTCAGGTTTCCGAGGCCCACGCCTGTTTCGAGGAGGCCCTGCCCCTGGCCGAACAGATCCAGGATCGTGCCGGCCAATGCGCATTGATCGAGGGGCTGGCCATTACCTGGGCAGCAGCGGGCGAGCAGCCACGCGCCGTCGAGCTCTATCGGCAAGCGCTCGTGCTGGCGCGCCAGATCCCTGACCGCCAACGCGAGGCCAGTTTGCTCAACAACCTGGGATCAGCCAGCCTGACGCTGGGCGATTTGGCCGGGGCGTCGGCGGCCCAGCAAGATGCGCTGGCCATCTTCCAGGCGATTGGCGACGCCAGTTCGGCTTGCATGACACTGGTTGCCCTGGCGAACACCTGCGCCGCCCAGGGCAACTTCGAGCAGGCCGAAGCTCGCTACCGACAGGCCAGCGTCCTGGCGCGGGAAGCAGCCGACTGGCGCGGCGAGGCGGCTGCCGACTGGAACCTGGGTATGCTGCTGGGGCAACAGGGAGATTTCGCGGCGGCCGTTACCTTCTTGCGGCGCGCGGTTGAGTTGGAGCAGAACTACGGACATGCAAATGCCGCCAGCCATGCCCTTCTGCTCGCCCAGGTGGAGTCCATGTTGGCGTCTGCGCAAGAGGATTGATCCGATGGACATCCTGCGCGCCCCCAGCATCGCCCACCAGATCGAATACTTCCGCCTGGCCATCACCCAGGACGACCACGACGGCGTCTACCGCTGGGCGGATCGCTTCGTGCATGCCTGGATGGACAACGCCATCGACGAGTGCCGGCTGCTGCTGGCCGGCGTCAAGGGCAGCGGCGTCCGCCTCTCACCCCACAGCCAGGCCATCGCGCTGCGCTGCCAGGCGCTGCTGGAGCTGCTGCTGGAGGACTACGAGCGCAGCCAGACCGACTTCCTGCGCAGCCTCGCTCTTTTCGACCAAGCCGGCGACGACTTCAACGCCAGCCGGGTGCTCAACGACCTGGGCACGCTGCACCAGGCGCGCGGCGAGCTGCACCAGGCCGTCGAGCGCTACCGCCAGGCCCTGGCTCGCCTGCTGCCCGCCTGGGCCGGCCAGACCGAGGAAGCCATGATGCGCAACAACCTGGGCCTGGCGCTGGTCAGCCTGGGCGACGACCGGGCCGGCGCAGCCGAGTTGGAGCAGGCGCGGGCGCTGTACGGCCAGTTGGGCCAGCCGCAAGGGGTGGCGCGGACGCAGATCAACCTGGGGCAGGTATATCGCCGCCGCGGCGATCTGGCCCAGGCGTCGGCGGCCTACGAGCAGGCCCTCCAGATCCTGCACAGCTTCGGCGACCTGCGTCCGGTGGTGGACGTGCTCAACAGTCTGGGGTTGCTGGCTCGGCAGCAGGGGCAGCTCGACCAGGCCCTCGACTACTACACCCAGAGCCTGGCGACGGCGCAGCAGGTGCAGGATCTTGGAGGCCAGGCCCAGGCGTTAGGAAACATCGGCGCCGTCCATCAAGTTCAAGGCCGGCTGGAGCATGCACGTCCGTGCTACCAGGATGCGTTGGCTTTGTACGAGATGCTAGCCGATCAGCGGGGGCAGGCGCTGATGCTGGGTAATCTAGCCCGTGTCGAGGGACTGGAGGAACGCCTTGACACGGCGCTGGACATGCAGCAGCGCAGCCTGGACCTCTATCGCCGCAGCGGCGACCTGGTGGGCGAAGCACGCGCGCTGATCAGCCTGGGCGCCACGCTGCGCGAGCTCGACCAGCTCGAACAAGCCGAGACCGCGACCCACGACGCGCTGGCCCTCGGCCGGCAGCAGCAAGACCTGCACGTGCAAGAGGCGGCGCTGAGCGCGCTGGGGACGCTGCGCATGAGGCAGGAACGCTGGGCCGAGGCCGAAGCGCTGTTGCGCAAAGCGCTGGCGGTGCAACGCCAACGGCAGGACCTTCTGGCGCAGGTGGAGACGTTCTACAAGTTCGCCATGATCGCCCACGCGCAAGGGCAATCCGAGGAGCAGCTCGTCGAGATCCTGCGGCCGGCGTGGGCGCTGGCTCAAGAACACGCCTACGGCCGCTGGCTGGTCAACATGGCCTGGCTACTGGGCGACGCGGCGTTTGAAGAAGGAGCCACCAGTGGGTACAATTACTACGCCACTGCCGCGGTGATCGCCCGGCAGTACGAAGACGAGACGCGCTATCGGAAGAGCGTGGATACCCTGGCGCAACACGTGACGAGACTGATCGAGTTGGGTGAGCCGGAGCGGGCGTCTTTCCTGGCCGAGTACGTAATCAACTATTGGCGTGACAACGGTTGGGCAGAACTGGTCGGTGCTGGGATTGACCAGCTCACCCGGCTGACGTCGCGTGTTCACACTGAACTATCTCTACCAAGACATTACGCAGATGCCACAATCGCCTGACGACCTCACCTACGACCTCGAACGCCTCCGCCTCCTCATCCTCGCCGACGAATCCGCCGGCCTGGACGAATGGGAGGTGGCGATGGCTGAGTTTCGCGACGCGTACTTGCTGGAGGACTGCCGCCGGCTGCTGAACGCGGCGAAGGCGTGGCCGCTCTCGGAGCATGGCCGGGCGCGTGTGCGGGAAGAGGAGGCGGTGCTGGCGATCGAGGCAGGGGACTGGCCGCGCGCGGGTCGCCTGCTCCAGAACTTGCTGGATACGTATCGCTCGCTGGTCGACCGCCACGGCGAGGCGCGCACGTTGGGTCACCTGGGAATGCTGGCCGACATGCAGGGCAACGCGACGTCAGCAGCCGGCTACCTCGAGCAGGCCGGCGCGCGCTTTGCCGAGCTTGGCGATCAACACGCGTTGGCCGCCAACGCCTTCAACCTGGGCAACCTGCTCGACGACCTGGCCCGTTGGGATGAAGCGAACGCGGCCTATCGGCAGGCGCTCGGTCTCTATCGGAACCTGGACGACGTCGCGGGCGAAGCCAAGACGCTGTCCGCCTTGGGCGCTGTGCGCCGGTCGCAAGGGCGTTGGGAGGAAGCCGCCGCGCTCTACGAGGAAAGCATCGCGCTCAGCCGGCAGGCTGACGACCTGCACGCGCTGGCTGGCACGCTGCACGACGGCGCGCTCATCGAGTACCGCCGCGACCGCTTCGAGGCGGCGGAGGCCAAGCTCACCGAGGCGCTGCGCATCTTCCAGGCGCTCGGCGATGCCACTTCGGCAAGCTCAGGGCTGGCTTTGGCGCAGGCCAACGTCCTGAACACCCTCGGCGTGGTGCTGAGCGGTCGCGGCCGTCGTGCGGAGGCACAGGGGTGGCACGAGGCCGCGCTGGCGATCTTCCGCGATGTCGGCGACCGGGGCGGCGAGGCGCGCACGCTCAGCAACCTGGCTACCCTGGCTCAGGAGGCTGGCCAATGGTCCGCTGCTGAAACGCAGTACCGGCAGGCGCTGACGATCCTGGATGAGCTGGGCCACGCGGATGCAGCAGCGCAGGTGCGCCACAGCCTTGGCAGCCTGGCGCGCATCCAGGGTCGCTACGATGAAGCGTTGGCGTGGTATCGTCAGGCCGACGAAGCCGCGTCCGCTCTCGGCGATCCACTGACGCAGGCGCGTGTGCTGAGCAACCTGGGCGTCGTCTATGCCGACCTGGGACACTGGGATGAGGCGCAGGCCGCCCTCGAACAGAGTCACGTCCTGTTCCGGCAGGTGGGCAGCCCCAGCGGCGAAGCGGGCGCACTGATCAACCTGGGTGAGTTATCTCATCAGCGTGGAGACCGGGATGCCGCGCGCGCCGCTTTCGCCCGAGCATTGGCCATCAGCCAGGCGCATGGCGACGAGGCCACCGCCGGCGTTGCCTGGCACAACCTGGGGCTGCTCGCGGAGGAGGCCGGCGACTTCGCGGCGGCGAAGGATGCACTGGAGCAGGCCCTGGGCATCGCCCGTCGCTACGGCAATACCGAGGACGAGACGCTGACGTTGATCAGCCTGGGCTTTCTGGCGCATCGTCAGGGACAGGCGACCCTGGCGCAGGGGCGCACCGAAGCCGGCCTGGCGCTGGCACAACGGCTGGGTTTTCCCGTGCTCGAAGCCCAGGCGATCCACAACCTCGGTTTCTTTGCGCGATCTGCGGGCGACCTGGCGCTGGCGCAGCACAACTATGAGCAGGCGGTCAGGATCTACGACCGCTTAGGGCACCGGCGAGAGGCGGCGCAAGCTCGCAACAACCTGGGCGGCGTGCAATTTCGCCAGGGCGAGTTGGAGGCAGCCGAAGAAACCTGGCTGCAAGCGCTGGCCGTTCTTGAAGTCGTCGGTGACTTGGAAACCGCCGAGCAGGTGCGACACAACCTTACCGTGCTCGAAGAAGTAGCAGCGCAGATCGAATCGGCAGAAGAGGAAACATAACCCATGGCACAATCCAATCCCTTCATCGTCGGCCGCCAGAGCGAAGTCAAGCTCTTCGACGACCTGGTTATTGGCCGCACGGCGTATCACCTGCTCAACATCTACGGCCCGGGCGGCATCGGCAAGACCGTGGTGGGTCAGAAGCTGGCTGCGCACGCTGGCCGGCAGGGCATTCCCCTAGCCAGCATCGACGGTATCCGTCCCGACCTGACGCCGGATCGCATCCTGGGTCTCTTCGCCGAGAGCCTGGCGGCAACTCCGGCTGGTGAACCGCTGGCAGACAGCCTGCGCCAGTTCGACCGCGAGTTCCGCGACTATCTGATCGTCAACCAGGTCTTGCAGCAAGGCGGCGGCATCGGCGCGTTGTTCGACGTGGTGGGCAATGTCAAGGACCCGGCCGGGCTGGCGTCGATCATCGGCGGGCTGGGCAGCGGCATCACCGAGGGGGTCAAGCGCACGGTGAGCAACCGCTTCGCCCTGGAGCGCTACCTGCGCGGCGCGGAGCGGGCGTTGACGGCCAGCTTTGTCGCCGGCCTGCAATCTGGCCTGGCCGAGCTGCGCCGGCCGGTGGCCTTGCTCTTCGACACCTACGAAGAGATGGAAGGCCTGGACGACTGGGTATGCCGCACGTTGACGCCAAGCCTGCCCGACGGCGTGCGCGTGGTGATCCTGGGTCGCAACGAGCTGCACCGGGTCAACTTCGACTGGAGCGACCGGGCGGACGCGGTGCATGCCCTGCCTCTGCCAGAGCTGGACGAAGTCGACGCCAAGGCCTACCTGCGCCATTTCGGGCTGAAGGACGTCGCGGCGTTGGACCAGGTCTACCGCTTCACCGGCGGCTATCCGCTGTTGCTGGTGCTGGTGCGGCATCTGGCCAGGGAGGCCGGCGGCTGGGAGGCCGTGGGCGGTTTGGAGGCCAGCGCCGACCGGGATTTCGTAGCCAGCAAGCTGCTCGAGCGCATCCTGCGCGAGGAGAAAGCCGCCGAGGTGCAGGCGTTCCTGGAGAAGGGCGTGGTGGCCCGTTGGTTCGACCCGGAGACCGTGAGCGTGATCCTGGAGATCAGCCTGGCCGACGGTCGCATGATCTATGACAAGCTGCGCCGACATTCCTTCGTCGAGCGCCACCCGTATGGCCTCAAGTTTCACGACAAGATCCGCGAGCTGCTGCTGGAGCGGTTGAAGTTCACCAGCCAGAGTGAGTATGATCGTCTGACCCAGCGACTGATGACCTACTACGCCGAGAAGGCCGGCATTGCTGAGCCGACGCAAGAGGCGAGTAAGACCGATCAAGTAACAACGGCCGGCAAGTACGTCCTAAACTTCTATGGTCCGGCAACAGGCGTGATCATCGGTGACGAAACGCAAGCCCAGCAGTTGTTTCGAGATGCAACCGCGAGCGACCAAGGCGAGAAAGCGCAAGGTGACATGAGATAATGACAGCCATAGAACCAGGTTTCAAGGTAGGCAACGTCACTCTCAAGCCAGTTCAGATCGACATCAAGACCTTGCAGGCCGACGCACTGGTTCAGCCCTCCGGCACGAGCAAACCTGGTTGGCCGATGCAGGCCGCACCATGGGTGATCGAGGCCGACGGTGATGGTTCGATCGCTCAGGCGCTGAGCTATCATGCTCCTTTCACGTTGGGCGACGTGATCATCACCCCGTCGGGACCACACCTGAAAGCAAGATACCTCTTTCATGCGATTGTCGTTGACTGGGCGCTTGAACACCCTTCCAAGAAGCTGATTATCGACAGTATCGTTACATCGGTCGCCCAGAAGTGCATCAGCGTGGCAGTAGCGCTGGGCCTGAAGTCGATTGCGTTCACTCCCTGGGGTACGAGGATCGGCGCCGTGGAACCCGCACACATCACAGCGCTACTGGTTCAAGCTGTTGTTGCAGCCCTACAAGTCGAGGCGGGTGATATCGAGACTGTTTACCTCGTGTCGCGTGATCCTGAGCACTTTCAGTGGTTTGTCGATCGAACCTTTGTGTTTCGCATCATCCTGGATCAGTTACGCCAGGCATCGGATATCATTGCGGAATTGGATATTCCAGTTCGATCGCGTGAGAGTATACTGGCTGCTCTGCAGAACGCACAGCGCAATGTGATAGTCTACAACGAGATCTACGGTGGCGCCAAGTACAGTGTCAAAATCGACGAGGGGCACGGGATTGTGGTCGGCGATCAGGCGTCGGCGAGTTTGACGGAGGCCGCGGCGAAACCATGATTGTCACTTGACACGGCCAAAATCTCGAAACGCAGCCGAGTTGCCAGCTATGTTTAAGCTCGATACCATCACCCAGATCGACTACAGCCTTGAATATATCGAGGCTGGCCTGGCAGCGGGTCAGCAGGGCGCTGGCGTCCGGTGGCAGGCTGCCTTCAAGGCAGCACGCGATGGATGGGATCTCGACCGCGCCCGGCGGCTGTTGCTCCTTGTCAAACGCTTGTCGCTCGATCTGCGTCAGCAGAGTGTGGTGCGCTATCTGGAGGGGACGTTGTTGGTGCGCCAGGGCCAGTGGCCGGCTGGTGCGGAGGCTTTTGAACGCGCCCTCGTTATGAAGCGCCAGGTGGGAGACACGGACGGGGAGATTGCGGTGCTCAATGCCCTGGCCGGCCTGTATCGCCAGATGGACAAGCCGCTGGACCAGGTGGTGCAGCTCTATGAACAGGCCCTGAGGCTGGCCGAAAGCACAGCAGATCAGGCAGGCCGGGATGGTTTGCTGACGGGCCTGGGCGTGACCTACTATGGTCTGGGCAAACTGGACCAAGCCCAAGCGTGTCAAGAGGAGGTTCTGACGCTGGCGCAAGATGGTGGGGATCGCGCTTTGGAAGCAACAGCCTTGCACCATCTTGGTGCGATCGCGTGGACGCAGGGTGCGCTGGAGCAGGCGCAGGCTCACCTGGAAGCGGCGTTGGCACTGGAGAGAGAGCTGAACGACGAACACGGGCAGGCTGAGACGCTGAACAGCCTTGGTTTGGTTGAACAAGCGTGGGGCAACTGGCTGGCTGCAGCAGCAGCCTACGAACACAGCCTGGCGATCTTTCAGCGTTACGGCGACCTGCACGGCCAGGTGCAGGCGCTCACTAACCTGGGCAACGCCGCCTGGCTGCTGGGCAATGTGGAGCAGGGCCAAGCTTGGCACGAACAGGCGTTGGCTCTGGCGCGCGACCTGAGCGATGCCCGGCTGACCGGCCAGGTATTGGCCAGCCTCGGAGATGCCTATCGGTCCCTGGGCCGGCCCATAGAGGCAGAAGGCGTCTTTGTGGCCGCAGTAGCGCAGCAACAGGCAGCCGGCGACGAGCGGAGTTTGAAGCACACGATGCTCAACCTGGGCGCCCTGTACCATGCCGAGAACCGGCTAGCCGAGGCACAAGAGGCGTACAGTCAGGCGATGGTGTTGGCCAGCCGCCAAGGCGATGCCCGCATCAAGGCCTTTGCCCTGCTCGACCTCGGCAAAGTTGCGGCCCTGCAGGAAGATTGGCCAATGGCGCAGTCGCTTGTGGAGCAAGCTGTGGAGATCGCACTGACTGGGGACTATCGGGACTGCCTGGCCACAGCGCATCAAGTGTTGGGCGATTTGGCACGGCTGGCTCCTCAGCCTGACGCTGGCGCCATACTCCGACATTATGCCGAAGCACTGGCGTACGCGGCCGATTTCAATCAGGCTACTTTGGATCAAGTGCTGACCCACCTGCGGGCGGTGTGGTCCGCCCATGCCGAAGATGGCTACGAAAACGAGGTTTTGTGGTTCTGTCGGAGCATTGTGACACTCTGGCAAGACATCGGATGGGAGGAGGAGCACCCTGAAGTGATCGGGGTCTTTGAGGAACTGGCTGCAAGCGTGGCAGACTAGTCGATTGATCACATCAGGCCGCCTGGTGACCTTAAGGTAGTTGATCACCGCGCACGATGTAGAGGAAGTGCAAGCCGCCAAGGATCGGGATGCCCGGGCCCTTGAGGAGCTGGTGGAGCGGGGTCAATCTCCACGCGCGGCCTCCATTTCATCGTCAATGGCCGTGCCGCTTGGCGCCGCTTGCTGGCGCGCATGCTCCAAAGCAGCCTGGCCGTCCTGGACAATCTGTTCAGGTGAGCGTTCGCGCTGAGACACCGCCAGCAGTGTAGCGCGGCGGATGGCATCCCGCACCTCAGGAGACACGAAACGGTGGGGCTGGAAAAGGCGCGTGCCGCCTTCTGGCGTGGGCAGGAGGAATGGCTCGTCAGCGCTAGACGAGGCTTCCAGGGCAGCCCAGATGCACGCCATCTCATCCTGGAGCTGGCTGACCTGACGCACAGGCCTCTCGACCTGCTTCGCGCTCATCATTACGACCTTTGGCCGGCAATCGGCGTCGATACGGGCACAGGCGTGTTGCGTCGTTCAAACGTGGCCTGGATCGCCTTGGTCAGCAGCGATCCCTCAAAGTCGAACAACCGCGACAGGAGCCGCAGATCGTAGTAATCCTTCATACGGCTGTTGACGACGCCATGGACGACTATCGCGTGCAACTTCTCGGCTACGACAGTCTCCTTTGGATAGGAGCGCAGCTCCGGCGCCGGAAAGTCGAGCAGCGTTGGGTAACGCGTCAAGCGTGCTCCCGGGGTAATTGCATCCCCGAAGCCGATGTCGATCTGCAAGGGAATGCGCGCCGTGTCCAACGAGGCGCTCAATTGCAGGCGCTGGCCACCATATTCCTGCCCCTCGAGTATCCGGGTGATGCTGATGCTTTCAGCATCGAACGCCATACCATCAGGGGGTACATCGTGTCGGCAGATTGCCTGAAAGATCTCGCTCAGCCTTTCGTCCGATGTGTCGCCAAAGCCCAGCAGATCGAGATCGCGCGTTGGTCGGTGCAGCTTGCCAGTCCACACGGAAAAGAGCACGGCGCCCTTGAGCACGAACTGTCCGGCATAGGACGATTGCGACAGGCGATAGAGGAGTCGCTCGATGGCATAGAGCGACAGCACCAGGTTGAAATCCTCCTGGCGCTGATGGCTCAAATTGAGCAGACGCTGCCGAACAGAGGCTGGCCGATTGGTGACAGTCGACTTTGTCATAACATCGCTTCGATGTAGGGCTTGATGATGGTCTGGACGCGACAAATCGCCGCGAACTGCCAAAGCTCGTCGACGGTGACTTTGCGTTGGCGCAGAGCATCCCGCAACGCCTCGATGGCCACGTCCAGGCCAATCTTGTTGCGATATTTGAAGCAATCTGCTACGGTTTTGGCAACACCGTACACTTTGACCTGCACATCTTCGACGACGTGCTGCTCGACTCCTGCCAGGAAAGCGGCGCCGGAGAAGCGCACGAAGCGCAGCGGCAGGCCAGTGCTGGCGGGCCGCCAGGCCTTGTTCTCGAGCGCCAGCCATACCTCGAACGGCGCTTGCGTGGTCAGCCCGTGGAAGCGCAGGGCGGTCAGCAGACAGGCAACGGCATGGGGCACGCGCTGGCTTGCCAGGGCCAGGGTGTGGTGCTCGGTGGCAGGTGGTTCCAGCAGCACATAGCGCCCGCGCCCCGCGCGGATGATCCGACCCCTTCGGTGGAGCCAGTAAAGGCTGGCCGGCGAAAGGTCTTGCGCTTCAACATCGCGTAGATGGATGACACCCCGCTCGCGCAGCAGCGCCATAATCGTGTCCGTGTCTTTCATGCCCTAATTATAGCAATCCTCGGTAGTTTTGCAAAACTACCGAGGATTGCTATAA
>JAJTXO010000160.1 GCA_021463315.1 Caldilineales bacterium
GACTGGCAGTCCTACCCAGCCATCAGGCCCGCCGCTCCCGCCAGGACTGCCAGTCCTTCCGAGGACTGGCAGTCCTACCCAGCCAACAGGCCCGCCGCCTCCGCCAGGACTGCCAGTCCTTCCGAGGACTGGCAGTCCTACCCAGCCAGCAGGCCCGCCGCCCTCGCCAGGACTGCCAGTCCTTCCGAGGACTGGCAGTCCTACCCAGCCCCAGCCCCAAGCCGTGGCCGCAGCCGTCAGCCCGAAGAGCAGCGCGCCCCACAGCCGGATCAGCCGGGCCTGGGTTTCGATGGCGAGCGGCAGCCGGCAGAGCGCGGCCGGGGCCAGGTAGTAGGCCGGCGGCTCGTCGCCGATCTGGCTGGCCGAGCGCAGCAGGAAGGGGTCGGCGGCGAAGCTGGCCGGCAGCGGATCGGGCTGCGGCTCCCGCACCAGCCGCCAGAAGTCATGGCGCGCCAGGCTGGCGATGATCGCTTGCTGCAAGGCCGGGGAGCGGTCATGCCCCACCAGCGGGCGGCCCGTCTGGCCCAACAGACAGGCATATTCGAAGTGTCCCGGCTCGTCCGGCGCCTGCCAGGCCGGCGTCAGCAGCGCGAACAGGCTGGCGTTGAGCAAGGCGATGAGGAAGACGACGGCTGGCCACTCCCAGGACTGACAGTCCTTCGGAGGACTGTCAGTCCTAGGTTGCCACGCGCGCATAGACGGCCTCAATGGCGCGGGCGGCGTGCGCCCAGGTGAAATGGCTGACCGCGCGGGCGCGCAGGGCCAGGGCCGCGCGGCTCGCTGCCTGGGGATGATCCAGCGCCCAGGCCACGGCGTCGGCCAGCCCGGCCGCGTCGCCGGCCGGCGCGTAGATGCCCCACTCGGCCAGATATTCGCGATGCACCGGGGTGTCGAAGGCCACGGTCGGCAGGCCGGCAGCCATGTAGGGCAACAGCTTGCCGCTGCCCTCGGTGGCCGAGATCTTGGGCGCCACGGCCACATCCCCCAGCGCCAGGTGCAGCGGCGCGGCCTCGTAGGCCACCGCGCCGGTGAAGGTCACATGTTCGGCCAGGCCCAGCTCGCGCGCCTGCGCCTGGTAACGCGCCACATCGGGAAAGCCCATCAGCAGCAGATGGGGCGGCGGCCGGCGCGCGGCCAGCCGCTGCATGGCCTGCAAGAGCAGATCGGTGCCCTGATAGGGGGCCAGCAGCCCCAGATAGACCAGCACCGGCCGGCCGGCGGGCAGGCCCAGCCGCTGGCGCACCTGTTGCACCGCGGCCGCGGGCAGCTCGGCCCGCGGGCGAAAGACGGCCGGATCGACGCTGTCGGGCAGGGTGTGGATGCAGCCGGCTGGCGCGCCGGCTTGACGCAGCAGCCCGGCCGCGTGCTGGGAGCTGGCCAGGATCGCGTCCGGCTGGCGGTCGATCCAGCCCTCCAGCCGGCGCAGCGCGGGGAGCAGGGGAGAGCGCGGCCCGATGAAGCGATGGTCCAGCATCTCGGCGCTCAGGCTGCCCTGGAAGTCGAAGAGCAGCGGCGCGGCCAGCAGCCGGGCCAGCGCCGCGCCCAGCAGCGCCCCCTCGTGCAGATAGGCATGGATGATGTGGGGCCGGCCGCCGGGGAAGTGCAGCGCGGCGCGCAACGCGCTGGGGGCCAGCAGCGCGTCCAGCAGCAGCTTGCGCCGCGACGATCCCACCGGCATGGGCCGGCGCGCGGGCCAGACCGGGGGGCGGGCCGTGACCAAGCCATCGACATCACGGCCCGCGGGGTAGGTGACGATGCGCACGGTGTGGCCGCGGGCGTGCAGCGCGGCCATCTGCCCCCGGATGCGCACGTGGCAGCCGTAGTCGGCGAAGAAGCCTGTCGGCGCGAGAGCCAGCAGGCGCAAGGGGGCTTACTCCTGGCCGGCCGGCGCGGCCTGGCCCGACCCTTCCTGCCACAGGCGGCGGCGGAACTGCCACAGCTCGCGAAAGGCGCGCTTGATCACGTCGGGGCGGGCGCCGGTCTGGCTGCCGGCCGTGCGCGGCAGATGGCTGACCGGGGTCTCGGCGATGCGGTAGCCGGCGCGCTTGGAGAGCACCAGCCACTCGGCGCTGAAGGTGGCCCCGCGCGACTGGATGTGCGGCGCGACCCGCTGGAAGGTCTCGCGGCGCAGCAGCTTGAAGGCGCAGTCGATATCGCGCGCGGTGTAGCCGAAGAGCAGCGTCACCAGCGCGCTCCAGCCGTGGCCGAAGAGGACGCGCACCGGGGGATCGCGGCGGGGGGAGCGATAGCCCACCACCAGATCGGCCTCAGCCAGGTGGGGGGTGAGCCGGTCGACTTCCTCCAGCTTGAACTGGCGGTCGGAGTCGGTGAAGAAGATGACCTCTTTGGAGGCGTTGCTGAGCGCGGTGAAGACGGCCGCGCCGTAGCCCTGGTTGACCACGTGGTCCACCGGCTTGAGCTGGGGATAGTGCAAGGCCAGCTCGCGCAGCACCTCGCCGGTGCGGTCCTTGCTGCCGTCGTTGGTGACGACGATCTCGAAATCGGCGAAACGCGGCTGCATGATGGCCACCACGTCGGCAATCATGCCCGGCAGGTTGGCATCTTCGTTGTAGGCCGGCATGCAGATGGAAAGGCTGAAGGGATTCAAAGGGGGTTTCCTGGGTCTGTGATCTCGCGACACGCTGGGTGTCCCGGCCATTATACGCCGCCCGCGTGGGCGGGTCAATATCGGGATGGCTACATGGTGAGACGGCGCCGGCGCCCGGTTTGTTGCGCGCCAGTTCTCGCCGGGGAGGAAACATGGTATAATGCCCGCGGTGATTGCACCAAGCTGTTAGCGCTTTGGAGGTGACCATGGTAAATCGCAATCTGCTGGACAGGAGTGTCTTATTGGAGCTGGCTGGCTCTCTGACGCTGCTGCAGCGCCAGATCGTCTTGTCGTTGCGCGATCGTGGGCCAGGTCTCCTGCTGGAGGTCGCTGTTCGTGTCCTGAAGTTCCCGGAGGAGGTCAGCCAGCCGGTGGCCGACCTGCGGGAGAGGCGCGTCGTGGAGTTCTCCAGGGTCTCAGGCGGCGCGTTTGGCGGCGAGTTGATTGCGTTGAGCCCGACCGGCGAGCAACTGGCCCGAGCGCTGCGCGATGAGGCGTTCCTGGAGCAACTGCAACAGGCACAGCAGACGGCGCAAAGCCAGACGTGGCGAGTGCAAGAACAGGAGGCAACCCTGCTGCAGCGTCTGGGCGACCTGGCCGCGCAGAAGGGGGACGTGGCGGCGGCCGGCGACTATTACAAACAGGCGTTGGCAGTTGTTCGTGCAACCACATACGCTTGATCAAGCGAACTCTCCTTCGAAGGACAGAATTATGCCAGCCACCGACCTCACTCAAGCGCTAAATACCTTCTCTCCAACTGCTTTGAGCGACGGAAACCTTGACTTGTACTATGTAGAACATCCTCGCAAGTTGCTTGACCTCATGGAGCAGAGATTGCGGACGGAGAAGCGATTGAAGCTGCTCTTCACCGGCCATCGCATCAGCGGCAAAACGACTGCGCTCAATGCATTGACCCGGAGGCTGCACGATGCCTTCTTTATTGTCAACTTTTCCGTGCTCGATTCGCTCAACGCCCATGATGTCCACTATACCGACCTGATGCTGGTCATGGCCGCGCGCTTGCTGGAGCAGGCCACTGACGAGAAGCTGTTTCCGAAAGGGGTCAAGGCGCTAGTCAAGGACAACCTGCTAGATGATGTGCGTCTTTGGTTCGAGAAACGGATCGAAGGCTTGCAGTTCGTTCCGGCGACCAAGGATAAGGAGATTGGCGGTCAAGTCAACTTTCTGGCGGTGCAACTGGAGGCTAAAGTCAGCACCGAGACGGCGACTCGCCAGACTCTGCGCGAGCGGATTTCGTTGCATCTCTCCGAGCTGCTCGATCGTATGCGCTACGTCATCGATGAGGTAGAGCGCAACGGGCAGCGCCGGGTGCTGTTCATCGTCGAAGATATCGATAAGCTTAACCTGGCCAACGCGCGCGACCTGTTCCTCGAGCACGCCCGATCGCTCACAACCGTGCCGGCATCGATCATCTACACCTTTCCGATAGCATTGCGTAACTCATTGGAGTTCACCCACATCACGCCCAACTTCGGCCGGCACTACATCCTGCCGCCAGTCCAGTTGCACGACCAAACTGGCAAGCCGGATGCAGAGGGGCAGCGCATCCTGCGCGAGATCTTTTTACGTCGCCTCGATGAAAACCTGATCGAAGCAGACGCCCTGGATACACTGATCTCGGCCAGCGGCGGTCTCGTCGGTACGTTGGTGCGTCTGGGTCAATGGGCGGCGGAACATGCATTGGTGGACGGCAAGGCAGCCATCGATCGGCCCAGCGCCGACCAAGCCATCGCCGAGATGCGGGGTGATTTCAAGGCCCTCCTGCGCCAACAAGATTACGAGGTGCTGCGACAGCAAGTCAGAGGGGAAGAGCTGACTAACGAGGAAGCGGTGCGTGAAGTTCTGTACACCGGCTGCCTGCTAGAATATCTCAACGGCGAGCCGTGGTTCGGGATCCACCCCATCGTTCTGCCATTGATCGAGCGTTCCATGCCATGATCGACCAGGCTGCTGCTCTCATCCAGTTGGCGCCGCAGGCCGTATTGTCTGGTGGCAATGGCGCACCGCCCGAAATATCGGCGCGCGAGTTCGAACGGCTGGCCTTGCTATTGAGCCATGCCGAGCGGGGCGCCTGGGCCTTCTGCGTCTACAACGTCGCGGCAGTGCGCGATGCGATTGTCGATCAACTGAGAGCACGGCTAAACCCGCTGCCGGTCTACGAGTTCACGCTCTCGGCTGAGCAGCCCAACCCGCGCGGCTACCTGGAGCGCCTGCCGGCCGACGCCATGGGAGATCGGGCGGTGATCGTTTTCTACGATGCCTGGAGGGCCTTCGATGCAGGCTTCTTGGGCTACCTGGACCTGCAGCGCGAGCAATTCTGGCGTGCGCCGCACAGCCTGGTATTCTGGATCCGCGAGGCCGACCGTGCGCTGCTGGCCCGCCATGCGCCAAACTTCTTCAGCCGGCACTCAGGAGTGTTCGATTTCCAAGTGGTCATCCCGTTTCAGGCTGAGATGGTGCGCAGCCTGTCAGCAGCCCTCCCGGCCACATGGGACAGCGTGGCCGAGCGGGAGCGGTTGGAACGGCTATACATCGGTTTGTTGCACGAGTACGAGTCCGACTCGGAGCCGGACCAGGCGACCATTGCCGACCTCCTGGGCAAGCTGGCCAGCATCTGGTATTACAGCGATCGTTTCGACCAAGCCGAGGCAGCGCAGCGCCGCCGGCTTGATCTCGCCCGCCAACTCGGAGATCGGCAAATCGAAGCTGATAGCCGGCTACAGATCGGCCGAATCCACCAGTTGCAGGCCGATTTGGCCGCGGCCGGCGAGCAGTACCGCGCCGCGCTGGCCGACTTCCAGGCCATCGGCGAGCGGCTGGGCGCGGCCAACACCCGCCTTGCCCTGGGCGATCTGGCGCTGCGGCAGGCCGATTTGGCCGCGGCCGGCGAGCAGTACCGCGCCGCGCTGGCCGACTTCCAGGCCATCGGCTCCCGGCTGGGCGCGGCCAACACCCGCCGTAGCCTGGGCCATCTGGCGCTGCGGCAGGCCGATTTGGCCGTGGCCGGCGAGCAGTACCGCGCCGCGCTGGCCGACTTCCAGGCCATCGGCTCCCGGTTGGGCGCGGCCAACACCTTTTTTGGCCTTGGGGAGTTATCGCGTCAGTCGATGCAATTCGAGCAGGCTGCTGAGTTCTACAACAAGGCTTTGGCAGAACAGCGCGCGATCGGTGACCGGTTGGGGCAAGCGAACACTATTGACGGTTTGGGGGAACTGGCCGAAGCTCAGGAGCAGTGGCAAGCGGCGCGCGATCACTTCGCGGCGGCTCTGCAGATCTACCGCGCCATTGGCGATCCCTATGCCAATGTCACCGCCCGCAATCTGGCGCGCGTCGAGGCGAGGCTTGGGGGCGCCTCCAAACCGGACGAGACCCAACAGGCTATCGATAGCTAGCTTGCCCAATGGCAACCGGTGATCCGGCTGGTCGTTGCCGCAGCTCAGGGAGATGCCACGGCAACACAACAGATTGCCCCCTTCTTGCAGCAGTTGGGCGACAGCCCAGACTGGGAACGCTTGGCGTCAGTTTTGCAAAGAGTCGTAGAGGGGGAGCGAAACCCCACCCAATTGGCTAGAGATCTGGACGCGACAGATCAGATTGTCTTGGCGGCGACATTGGCGCTCTTGGCGTAGGTCCGGCTATCAACCGGACATGCGGTTGAGGGTGGCAAGTCCGGCTGGTAGCCGGACCTACGGTTGCTGCAAGTGCAGCAGTTGCTCCTTGTACTGCCGTCCGCGCCGCTTGATCTGCTCCTCGCGGCGCATGGCCGCGCTGCGGTCGGGGTGGGCTTCGCTGTAGACCAGGACTACCGGGCCGCGCTGACGGGTGTAGGCCGCGCCGCGGCCGGCGTTGTGCTCAGCCACCCGGCGTGGCACATCGGTGGTCCAGCCGGTGTAGAGGGTGCCATCGGCGCAGCGCACGATGTAGATATAGGCGGGGGCGTCGTCCATGCGGAGGAGTGTAAAGGATGTAGAACGATTTTCCAAATCGTTCCGTGTTGGCGTGCGACGAAGGTTCTGGCAGGGGAGAGGGACGATTTGGAAAATCGTCCTACGGAGTTGTGGCTGGGCAGAGGGACGATTTGGAAAATCGTCCTACGGGGTTGTGACGCGTTGCGTCACGATTTTTGCTGATCGCGTGCTCCTCTTGTATAATGCGCCACAAATAGCCTACATTGCCCCGATTCTATGATGCAGGTCATAGTCAGCCACAGCGATTTGCGCTACACTCTAGCCAGCGTTGTGACTGGCGCAGCCCCCATCTGCGCCAGCTTGTCTATCCTCTCCTCTGCCCGCGACGACCAGCGGCGTCCCGGCAGTTGCCTCCTCGCCATCGGAAGGAGTCTGGTCTCATGGAGTCAACTTTCCAACTCACCATCCTCGAAATGATCCTGTTCCTCGTCGCGGCCGCGGCGTCGCTTTATTTCGGCTACAAGGGCTTCAAGAAGGTTTTCCTGATCGTCAAGCGCGGCCAGGGGGACTTTCCGGCCAAGGAGATCCCCGGCCGGCTGTGGAACGCGGCCGTGCAGTGGATCGGCCTGCTGCCTACCTGGCGAGCGCGGCCGGGCGCATCCTTCATGCACGCGCTGATCGCCTGGGCCTTCATGTTCTACTTCCTGGTCAACGCCCTGGACGTGCTGCGCGGCTACACCGGCTGGACGATCCCAGGGACCATCGGCGATATCTACCGCCTGGTGGCTGACGTGCTCAGCGTGGCGGCGTTGGTGGCCATGGCCTGGTTCCTGTTGCGGCGCTTTGTCTTCCGGTCGCCGGTGCTTGGCTACCACGACAACGTCAAGCTGACCGAACAGGTCAAGGGGGGCCGCATCCGCCGCGACTCGCTGATCGTCGGCCTGTTCATCCTCTGCCACATCGGCTTCCGCTTCCTGGGTGAGAGCTTCGAAGTGGCGCAGCACAGCGACCCCTGGCAGCCCTTTGCCATGGCCGTCAGCAATCTGTGGGGCGGCATGAGTCCGGCAGCGCTGAACGTGGCCCAACACATCGCCTGGTGGCTCGCCCTGGGTCTGATCCTGGCCTTCATCCCCTACTTCCCCTACACCAAGCACATCCACCTGATGATGTCGGGCGTCAACTTCCTGTTGCAGCCCAAGCGCACCTCCAGGGGCGAGCTGGAGCGCATCGACATGGAGGATGAGACCATCGCGCAGTTCGG
>JAJTXO010000161.1 GCA_021463315.1 Caldilineales bacterium
GATGTAGCCGGGCAGTCCGCCGGGGCTGTGTACCTCCAGCCGGTCGTCGAACATGCGGATCTCGATGCGCCGGCCGCCCAGCCGATAGTCGCGATGGCAGACCGCGTTGACCAGCGTCTCGCGCACCGCGATGGGTGGATACTCGGTGCGCTCCTCGCGGCGCAGCCCCTTGACCACCGCCTCCACCCGCATCTCGTGCAGCAGGATCGCCCAGGTGCGTTCGATGACCTGGGCCAGCGGGCCGGTGATCTCATCGCGCCGCGTGTAGCCAGGCAAGCCGCCGGGGCCGCGCAGCTCTGTGCCGCTGAAGCGGACGAAGGTCAGCCCCGATTGCGGCAGGAAGAACTGTGGCTCGAGGCCAAAGAGCAACAGGCCGGCCACGGTAGGCCTGCCTTCGGCGGTCAGCGCGCCGATCTGGCGCAGCAGCCGGTCCTGCGGCAGCTTGATTTGGCGGCCCTGTTTCTCCTCGCGGTGGGCCACATAGTCCTTGATGATGTCCGGGTCCAGGTCGCCCAGCTCCGCGCCCGTCACCTCCTGCATCTCGAAGTCGCCCGAGGACTTGCCCGAGGCCAGTTGGCGCACCTGCTCGCCGCCCAGCGGCCGGTTTTCGCTGCCGCTGCGGATCAACACGCGGCCATCGGCCAGCGCGTGCAGTTCGGTGGAGCGGGGCACGTGGATGGCCGCGGCCGCGCCGCCGGGCGTCTCGATCTGCTCCCACTCGGTGCGAATGGGCGGGCGACAGTCCAGCAGCGCGGCCCGCAGCGCCTCTTCCATCTCCTCGCCAAACAGCCCCTCGACCGGCGCGCCGCCCTCCTCGATGCCCAGCAGAACCGTGCCGCCGTCCGCGTTGGCGAACGCCACCAGCGTCTCGGCCAGCCGGGCCGCGTCAGGCTGGGCCATGTATTCCGTGTTGGAGCCAGAACCAGATTTGAGGTGGGGTCTAAAGGTCATATTACCGTGGTACGATAGTTACCTGAACGTCGGCCTCCAGGGCATCGGCGACTCGCTGTAGCGTGCGCAAGCTGGCCGTGTGTCCGCTTTCCAGGCGGGCAATGCTCGGCTGTTTCATGCCCGCTCGCTCGGCGAGCTGTCGTTGCGAAAGACCGCGCTTGATACGAAGATCGATCAGTTGCCTGATCAGCGCGAACTCAGCTTCGAGCGCTTGGTATTCTGCTTGCAACGCGGGATCATTCATCTGGCTGTCGCGATACTCGCGCCATGGTTTACCCGGGGGATTTGTCTGTTCCGATCGCGGATACTCACGAATCATCTCGGCTCCTTATCAGGTAGTCAGCCATCCGGCGTTCGGCAGTCTCAATCTCTTGCGCCGGCGTCTTGTCGGATTTCTTGGCAAATATGTGTAAGAGGACGAATTGCCGACCTGGCAACGCTGCGAATAACACACGATAGCTGGTTGGGCGGGCATCAGCTCGGAGTTCCCACAACTTGCGGCGCAAATGCCTGGCGTGCGGCATCCTCAACTCAGCGCCATAGGTCTCCAAGAGCTCGATCGAGCGTATCACCCGAGCTCGGTCCTTGACAGATAATCTATCCAGGTATTCCTCGACCGGTGCGCGACCACGCGGGTCAATGTAGCTAATTACCACCCACACTGACATTTTGACCTCCTACAGCCACGATGATAACACAATTGGTATCGTGGGTCAACTGGGCGCCCAGGCGAAGCCACTCATCAACCGTCGCCGCTTTCTGCCTTGCTGGCCTCGGTGAAGCGGATGCGCGCGCAGGCTGACACGCTGTCGCCGTCGCCCAGATTGACCAGCTTGACGCCGCGCGTCGCCCGGCCAAATTGGCTGATGTCCGAGACGCGCATGCGGATGATGATGCCGCCGGTGGTGATCAGCGAGATCTGGTCCTCGGGGTGGACGACGCGGCCGGTGATCAGGGGGCCGGTCTCGTCCAGGCGATGGGTGTCGATGGTCTGCATGCCCTGGGTGTAGCGGCTCTTGGCCGCGTACTGGGTCAACGGGGTGCGCTTGCCCCAGCCCTTGGCGGTCACCACCAGCAGATCCTGTTCGGGTTGCACCACGTCGAAGCCTGTGACCTTGTCGCCCGCGCGCAGTTTGATGGCCCAGACGCCGGCCGCGGTGCGTCCCATGGGGCGCACCTCGTTTTCATGGAAGCGCAGCGCCAGCCCCTCCGCGGTGACGATCAACAGCTCGTCGTCGCCGCTGGTCACCCGCGCCCAGCTCAGCTCGTCGCCCGGGTCCAGGTTCATGGCGATGATGCCCGATGAGCGGACGCTGGCGAACTCGCTCAGCTCCAGCCGTTTGATGCGCCCCTGGATGGTCAGCAGGCTGATATAGCGGGCGTCGGCGAAGTTCTCCACCAGCACCATGGCCGTCACTGTCTCGCGCGGCCCCAGGTTCAGCACGTTGACCAGCGGCATGCCCTTGCCGGTGCGGGCGGCCTCCGGCAGGTTCCACACCCGGTCGGAGTAGACGCGGCCCTGGTTGGTGAAGAAGAGCGCGTAGTCGTGAGCATGGGCGAAGTGCAGGTGGGCGATCTCGTCCTCGTCGCGCGTGGTCATGCCCAGCACGCCGCGGCCGCCGCGGCCCTGGGCGCGGAAATGCTTGGCGTCGGTGCGCTTGACATAACTATTCTGCGTGATGGTGATCAGCACCGGCGTGTTGGGGGTCAGATCCTCCTCGCGCATCTCGGTGATCCCCTCCAGCGAGATGTGGGTGCGCCGGGGGTCGGCGAACTTCTCCCGCAGCGCCAGCACATCCTCCTTGATCAGGCCCAGAATCTTGTCTGGATTGGCCAGCAGATCCTCCAGGTAGGCGATGGTAGCCATCACCTGGTTGTATTCCTCCTCGATCTTGGCCTGTTCCAGCGCGGCCAGGCGGCGCAGTTGCAGGTCGAGGATCGCCTGGGCCTGGCGCTCGCTGAGCCCGAAGCGGCTCATCAGCGCGTCGCGCGCGGCCTCGGCGCTTTCCGAGCTGCGAATGGTGGCGATGACCTCATCCAGAAACTGCAAGGCGATGCGCAGCCCCTCCAGAATGTGGGCCCGCTCGCGCGCCTTGCCCAACTCATATTCGCTGCGCCGGGTGATCATCTCCTGGCGGTGCTCGATGTGGATATAGAGCGCGCGCTTGAGCGACAGCAATCGCGGCTCGCCGTTGACCAGCGCCAGCAGGTTGATGGCGAAGGTCGATTGCAACGGTGTGTATTTGAACAGCCGGTTGAGGGTTTTCTTGGGGGTGGCGCCGCGCTTCAGCTCGATGACGATGCGCATTCCCTTGCGATCCGATTCGTCGCGCAGATCGCTGATTTCATCCAACCTGCCCTCGCGCGCCAGCTCAGCGATGCGTTCGATCAGGTTGGTCTTGTTGAGCTGGTAGGGGATTTCGCTGACGATGATCTGGAAGCGGTTGCGCGCCTCTTCGATGCTGGCCACGGCCCGCACCTGGATGTGTCCGCGGCCAGTGGCATAGGCCGAGCGAATGCCGTCCAGCCCCATGATCACCCCGCCGGTGGGGAAATCGGGCCCAGGCACGAACTGCATCAGCTCGTCCACGCTGATCTCGTCCAGCCGCTCCCAGTTGTCGATGGTGTAGACAATGGCGTCGGCCACCTCACCCAGGTTGTGCGGCGGCACGTTGGTGGCCATGCCCACGGCGATGCCGGCCGCGCCGTTGACCAGCAGGTTGGGCAGGATCGCCGGCAGCACGGTCGGCTCCTGCAGGCTGGCGTCGAAGTTGTCAGACCAGGGGACGGTGTCCTTGTCGATGTCCTGCAACAGAGTCTCGGCGATGCGGGCCAGCTTGGCTTCGGTATAGCGCATGGCGGCCGGGCTATCGCCGTCCACCGAGCCGAAGTTGCCCTGGCCGTCCACCAGCGGGTAGCGCAGGCTGAAGTCCTGCGCCATGCGCGCCATGGCGTCGTAGACCGCGCTGTCGCCATGGGGATGGTACTTGCCCAGCACCTCGCCCACGATACGGGCTGACTTGCGAAAGGGGGTGCCGGGGCGCAGGCCCATGTCGTGCATGGCGTAGAGGATGCGCCGCTGCACCGGCTTGAGGCCATCGCGCGCGTCGGGCAAGGCGCGCGAGACGATGACGCTCATGGCGTAGTCCAGATAGGCCTCGCGCATCTCCTGATCGATGTTGATGGTGCGCACGGTGCCGGCGTCGTTGTCGGGAATGGCGACGTTCTCGTCCGCCACATCCAGCAGTTCGGGATCGGTCATCTTGAAATGGATACTCCGCGTGTCATGCGTGCAAGAAAAAGGGGCCGCTGAGCCTGCGCCGCAGCCCCGCTGAGCCTGGTCCAACCGCGCCCCAATTATACCGCAACCAAGCCGAATCTCATAGTTCGCGGCCGTGCAACTGACGGCGCGGCTTGGCTTCATTAGACGTTGCACCGGCTCTGGAGTATAATCAGCGCGCCCGACCGACTGCCCAGTTGCTTCGCATTTTACGAGGTTACGCGATGGCTGTAGCTCTGAAACCCCTGATCGAAATCAAGCCGCCCGGCAGGCGACCGATGACGCTGGCCGACTTCGACGCGCTGCAGGAGCGCGACCAGGCCGGCGTATGATTGCAACGCCGACTGCCAACCACATCGCGGCGCCGCGGCGCGAGGGATAGCTTTCTATGCTGGATACGAACCTTTTTGTGCGCGGCCTGGTGCTGGGCTTTGCTATCGCTGCGCCGGTGGGCCCCATCGGCGTGCTCTGCATTCGCCGCACCCTGGCCGAGGGGCGGCTGGCGGGGTTGGTCGCGGGATTGGGCGCGGCCTCGGCCGACGCCATCTATGGCTTCATCACCGCCTTTGGTCTGACCTATATCTCCAGCCTGCTGCTCAGCCACCAGGCCGGCATTCGGCTGGTGGGCGGCCTCTTCCTGCTCTATCTGGGGGCCAAGACGGTGCTGGCGCCGGTGGCTGAACAGCCGCCGGCCGTTATTGCGCTGGTTCCCGCGCCGCGCGGGCTGATGGCCAACTACGCCTCGACCTTCGCGGTGACCCTGACCAATCCCGCGACGTTGCTCTCCTATGCCGCGGTCTTTGCTGGGCTGGGCGTCGGCTCGGCCAGCGGCTCCTACGGCTCAGCGGTCCTGCTGGCGTCGGGGGTCTTTGTGGGCTCGGCGCTGTGGTGGCTGACGCTCAGCAGCGTGGTGGGCCTGCTGCACCGGCGCGTCACGCCGGCCGGGCTGCGCTGGGTCAATCGCGTTTCGGGGCTGGTCATTCTGGGCTTTGGCGTGGCCGCTCTGGCCAGCCTGCTGGCGTGGAGGGCCGGCTGAGACTATGGACAAGCATGATCTGTTGGCGCTCTACGATCTGGCGGAGCGCATCCTGGCGCGGCCCGCCGGCATGCTGCGCGAGGAGACCCGCTTCGTCGTCCGGCATGTGCCGCTGGAGCCACGAAACAGCTTTCGCGATGGCTTTATCAGCTACTCACAACTGGCCGAGCACGATGTTGCGCCGGCCATCGACCAGCAGGTGCGTTTCTTCGCCTCGCTGGGTCTGGCCTTCGAGTGGAAGGTCTACGAGCACGACACGCCGCCCGATCTGCGCCAACGACTGGCTGGGTATGGCTTCGAGGTCGAAGAGGGCGAGGCCATCATGGCGCTGGCGCTGGACAATGCGCCGCCGCAACTGCTGGCCCCGGTGGCCCACGATGTGCGCCGGCTGGAAGATCCCGACCAACTGGACGACGTGATAGCCGTGCAGCGCGCGGTGTGGCAGCGGGACCTGGCCGGGCAGGCCGGCGATCTGCGCGACACCATGATCCTGCACCCGGAGCTGATCGCGGTCTATGCGGCCTATGACGCCGGCCAGCCGGTGGCCGCGGCCCGGCTCTATTACGATGGACGCAGCCCCTTTGCCAGCCTGTGGGGCGGCGCCACCGTCGCCTCGCATCGCCAGCGCGGCCTCTACACCGCGCTGCTGGCCGTGCGCGTGCAGGAGGCGATCCGCCGCGGCGCGCGCTTTCTGACCATCGACGCCAGCGCCATGAGCCGGCCCATCGTGGCCCGCTTCGGCTTTCAGCATCTGACCACGGCCTACGCCTGCAACTGGCGCGCAGACAGTCTGCTCCGAGCTCCAATCGGCTAAAGCCTCGATTCCAAGAGGACGTTTCAGCTCACCTGGAAGGGTGTCATCATGGTCATCGACTTTCTCATCGAAAACTCGATCCTGCTGTTGTTTGCTGTCTCGGCCGTCGGCTATGCCATCGGTCGCATCAAGATCAAGGGGGCCAGCCTGGGCGTGGCCGCGGTGCTGTTTGTCGGCCTGGCGGTGGGCGCGCTGGATCCCAATCTCCAACTGCCCACCGTGATCTTCGAGCTGGGCCTGGTGCTCTTCGTCTACACGGTGGGCCTGGCCAGCGGGCCGGGCTTCGTGGCCTCCCTGACGCGCGAGGGGCTGCGCAACAACCTGGGTGCGGTGGCGGTTCTGACCGTGGCCGCGTTGATCGCCGCGGCCGCCCATCTGATCCTCGGCCTGGAGTCGCCGATCACCGCGGGCCTCTATGCGGGCGCGTTGACCAACACCCCCGCGCTGGCCGGGGTGATCGAGACGGCCAGCAGTGCGCTGCCGGAGAGCAGCGCGGACCCCACGGTGGGCTATTCGGTGGCCTATCCCATGGGGGTGCTGGGGGTGATTCTGGTCGCCTACGTGCTGCAACGCGTGTGGAAGATCGACTATTCGGCTGAGGCCCAGCGGCTGCGCGGCGGCAGCTATCTGGTGGAGCAGGAGATCAACAACGTCACGCTGCGCGTCACCCGGCCTGAGGCCATTCAAAGCACCGTGCAGGAGCTGCTGGAGCAGCATCGCTGGCACGTGGTCTTCAGCCGGCTGCTGCACGCGGGAGAGCTGCACCTGGTCAGCGGGCAGACGCAGTTCCAGTTGGGGGACATCGTCAGCGTCATCGGCGATCCTGATGAGGTGGCCGCGGTGGCCGCGGTGCTGGGCGAGTTGGTCGATCAGCCGTTGGAGCTGGATCGCAGCCACTACGACTTTCGGCGCATCTTCGTCTCCAAGCCGGCCATCGCGGGCAAGCGGATCAAGGATTTGCAGTTGCCGGAGCGCTACGGCGCGATCATCACTCGCGTGCGCCGCGGCGATGTGGACCTGCTGGCCACCGGCGACATGGTTCTGGACTTGGGCGACCGGGTGCGCGTGGTGGCTCCGCGCGGCGAAATGCGCCAGGTCTCCCGGCTCTTCGGCGATTCGTACCGGGCGCTGAGCGAGATCGATCTACTGTCGCTGGGTGTGGGCTTGGTGTTGGGCCTGCTGTTGGGCCAGATCGAGTTCCCCCTGCCGGGCGGCGGCGCCTTCTCCCTGGGCAACGCGGGCGGGCCGCTGATCGTCGGCCTGATTCTGGGCGCGCTCCGGCGCACCGGCCCGTTGGTGTGGACTCTGCCCTACAGCGCCAACCTGACCGTGCGCCAATTGGGGCTGATCATGTTGCTGGCCAGCATCGGCCTGCGCTCCGGCTACACCTTTGTGCAGACGCTGAGCCAGGGGGGCGGCGTGCAGCTCTTCGTGGCCGGCGCGGCCATCTCCTGCGCCACCGCCTTCCTGACGCTGCTGGTGGGCTACAAGCTGTTCAAGATCCCCTTTGGCCTGCTGATGGGCATGTTGTCGGGCATCCACACGCAGCCCGGCGTGCTGGGCTTTGCGGTCGATCAGTCCCAGGATGAGCTGCCTCACGTGGGCTATGCGCTGATGTTTCCCATCGCCACCATCGGCAAGATCGCCCTGGCG
>JAJTXO010000162.1 GCA_021463315.1 Caldilineales bacterium
CGAAACATCGTTGACGACGAAACCAGCACCGTCAGTCCTTTTCGTGTGCGCGCGCGAGGACTGACGGTGCTGAGCCTACTGACAGGCCAGATTCGACGGCGAAACATCGTTGACGACGAAACCAGCACCGTCAGTCCTTTTCGTGTGCGCGCGAGGACTGACGGTGCTGACCCCTACTGACGAAACCAGCACCGTCAGTCCTTCTCCCGCGCGCGAGGACTGACGGTGCTGACCCCTACTGACAAAACCAGCACCGTCAGTCCTTTTCACGTCAGTCCTTCTCGACGACACTCTCGAACAGATCGCGCTCTGCTGGCGCGCCGGGCTTGGGCGCGGGGATGCCGCGGGTGAAGCTCTCGCTGCCCCAGTAGCGACGCTGGATGAACTGAGGAATCCACCGGAAGCGATCCTGGTCGCCGCCTTGACTCTTGTGACAGGCCGAGGCGGCGTCCTTGATCGCCAGGTAGGGCCGCACATCGACGCGGGCGTGGATGGGCGTCTCCCAGGAAACGATCTGCACCAGGTCGACGTCCTGGTTGCGGCCAAACTTGCGCGGGTCCTTGCGCAACAACGGCATGATCCGCACCATCAGCTTGAGCAGGCCGGGCGAGAAGGCGGTGAAGTAGAGACGCTGCGGCTGCCACGGAGGACCCGCTTCGGGGTATTGAGCCGCGTCGCCTGCGGCCGCAAAGGCAGCAACCGTGGCTTGATGCAGCTTGATGTGATCGGGGTGGCCGTAGCCGCCGAACTGGTTGTCGCACATCACCACCTGCGGACGGTGCGCGCGCATGGAGGCCACGATCTTGCCGACCACCTCTGTCAGCGGGGCTTGATACAGCGAAGCCGGATTCTGGTTGTCGGGGCTGCCAGCCATGCCGCTATCGCGGTAGCCCAGCCAGTCCACGCCGGCCAGACCCAAGGTCTGGGCCGCGCAGCACAGCTCGGCCGCGCGCAGTTGCGAGGTGCTGGCCATATCGGCCAGCAATTCCGCGTCCACCGTGCCGGCGTCGCCGTCGGTGCCGCAGACCAGCCAGACCGCGACCCCTTCGGCCGCGTAGCGGGCCAGGGTGCCGCCAGGGCCAAACGATTCGTCGTCGGGGTGGGCAAAGACCGCCAGCAGAGAGCGGGAGTAGCTTGAGTCAGACATAGGACACAGGTCATCGGCCTTTCAGGGAGAGATGCCGCAGTCGGCAGGGGTGGCGGCGGGAGCTATTGTACCATAGAAGTTCCCAGCATTTCAAAGCACCGGATCAGCCTGGGCGAATCGCCGCCAAAGCGCCAGACGCCTACGCGCAGTTGCCTGGCTGGCATGGTAGTAAGTAGCGCGAAGGTGGATGGGAAGCCAGCGCAACTCTGGCCCGAAAGCTGAGCGCAGCTTGTGCTGATTGAACCGGGAGACTGGTTTGTTACCAGGGGTGCAATCTGGCGGCGCCCATGACCAATGTCCCATTGACTGATGACTGCGCGGCGCGGTATAAAAGTGAATGGTGGCGACGGTCAACACAGGCCGTTCCTGCCTATCTCAACTCTACGAGGAAAAGATGCGTACTATCGGTCTCGCTTGCGTCACGCTTGTCCTGGGGCTGGCCATAGGCAGCGCCGTCGCGGTATCTGCCCAGACAGCGGCCTGGCAACAGCTCTGTTACGGCGCGGTGGATGTGACGACGATCCCAGAGGGTAAGCTCGTTACCTGCTTCGATGTTCCAACGCCGACGCCCGTTCCGGCGACAGCCACACCGGTTCCGCCGACTCCGACCGCGACCCCCACCGCGCTGCCTGCGCCCACCGCCACGCCATCCACGCCGCCCGCGCCGTCGCCCGGCTTCGTCATCGACCATAGCGCCGTGGCCCTGTTCGACCTCCTGCCGGACAGCGCCATCCAACAGGCAGCCAGCCAGAGTCTGCTGTTCCGGCACGCCTCCGTCGGCGCCAACATCAGCGACGGGCTCGACTGCCTGCGCAACTACTTCCCCAGCCGGGCCAACCCCTATCAGCGGCCTAATTTCTGCGATCGCGGCCTGGCCCCCGGCCAGGTGATCTACGACAACAAGTACGACCGCAGCCTGTGGACCTTTGAATTCCACAGCCCACCGCCGGGACAGAATCCGGCCTGGTGGAACAAGGTCAGCATCTTCGTCGACCGTGTCAACAGCCTGGCGCCCAGCCAGGTCTACGACGCGGCCGGCTTCAAATTCGGCTACGTCGATGGCTTCACCGGCTCGGCAATTGCCACGCAGTTCTTTGTGGCCGGCAACAACGGCGACATCGTCGATCTGGAGGCGCTGGAGGCTGCCCATCCTGAGACCCGTCTCGTCTACTGGACCATGGGGCTGGCGCGCAGCGTGGGCAGCGTGGAAGCGCAGACCTTCAACCAAACCATGCGCCAGTACGCCGCGGCGCATGGCAAGGTTCTGATGGATATCGCCGACATCCAATCGCATCTGCCCGACGGCACGCCGTGCTACGACAACGCCGGCCGCGGCCTGGCCGCGCTGTGCGACGAGTACACCGACGAGGTCAACGGCGGGCACCTCAACGCCCTGGGCCGCTTGCAGATGGCCAAGGCCTTCTGGGTGCTGACGGCGCGCCTGGCCGGCTGGACCCCGGGTCAGTAGCCGTTTCGGCCGCAGCCGGTTGTCGCCCCGGCTGTGGTCTGACCCGCGCTTGCCCAGCCGGCGAGCAAAACAAAGCCCCGCTCTTGCTGAAGGAGCGGGGCTTTGTGGTCGCCAATGGGCTAATCCAACAGACGTTCCAACGCCAGCGCGTTGTCGGGAAACACCCGCAGCGCCTCCAGCAGGATGGCCAGCGCCTCTTCGTCGTCCATGCGGGCCAGCGCGCGGCGGGCGCGGGTCATCCCCTCCAGGGTGGCATCGTCCAACAGCAGCGCCTCCTGGCGGGTGCTGGAGCGGCGCAGGCTGACGGCGGGGTAAAGGCCAAGCTGGGCCAGCTTGCGGTCCAGATGCACCTCCATGTTGCCGGTGCCCTTGAACTCTTCGTAGACCACCTGATCCAGCCGGCTGTTGGTGTCGATCAAGCAGGTGGCGATCAGCGTCAAACTGCCCCCATCCTCGATGGCTCTCGCGGCACCGAAGACCTGGCGCAGGGGAGTCAGGGCCGAGGCATCCATGCCGCCGGAGAGGGTCTTGCCGCCGCCGGGCGCGGCCAGATTCTGCACGCGGGCCAGGCGGGTCAGGCTGTCCAGCAGCACCACCACGTGGCGGCCCTCCTCGGTCAGCCGGCGGGCGTGGGCCATGGCCAGCGTAACCACGGCGGTCTGCTCGCGGTTGGGCGCGTCCAGGTCGGCCACCAGCACCAGACCATCCACCGCGCGGCGCAGCTCGGTGGCCTCCTCGGGCCGCTCGCCCACCAGCAGCACCACCAGCTCCAGCTCTGGATCGGCCGAAACCCCTTCGGCGATGTTGACCAGCACGGTGGTCTTGCCGGCCTGGGGCGGGGCCACGATCAAGCCGCGCTGGCCGCGGCCGATGGGCGCGATCAGATCCAGCAGCCGGCCGGTGACGGCGCGCGGATGATAGCCCAGCATGATCTGCTGGCGCGGGTGGATGGGGATCAGCTCCTTGAAGTCGGGCCGGTCAGCCAGATTCTGCACGCCGTGGCCGTTGACCCGCCAAACGGACTCCACGGCTGGGCCGAAGCGGTCCTCCACCGCGACGCCCTCGACCCAGTCGCCCAGGCGCAGGCCCAGAGAGCGCACCAGCCGGGCGGGGATGAAGGGAGCTTCTGGCCAGGGCACGGCGTCGGGCAGCAGACCGCCGCGGCCCTGTTTGTCCAGATCCAGGAAGCCGCCGACGCGAAACTGGCCGCGCAGCAGCCGCGGCGGATCGGGGATCGGCCCCGGCTGCCAGCGTTGGGCGGCCCTGGCCTGCGTGCGCCAGCTTGAGATATCGTAGTTGATGGGTGGAGCGCCACGTCGGATGGTTGGCAAGGTCAAACTTCCTCTGGCGCCATTGTAACATAAAGGCGTCATTTCACACAACCGTTGCTTGCGGTTATACTAAGGCGTATTTTATTGCCTGCGAAGGTCGCCGGCGACCTTCGCAGGCTGCCCACCTCATTCAACCAAGGAAACCACCATGAAAGTCCTGTTTCTGACTCGGGAATACCCGCCCCACGTCTACGGCGGCGCGGGCGTCCATGTGGAGTACCTGTCCGAGGAGCTGTCCAAGCTGATGGACGTGGAGGTGCGCGCGTTCGGCGACCAGGACGCGACGCTGAACCCGCATCTGAGCGTCAAGGGCTATCCCTTCGCGGTGGGCAGCTTCGCCGCGGTGGACAAGAAGCTGAGCGGTGTGCTGGACACCTTGGAGACCAATCTGGCCACCCTGAGCGCGCCGGTGGATGCGGACGTAGTGCATGTGCATACCTGGTACGCGCATTTCGGCGGCGTGTTGGCCAAGCTGCTCTACGGCATTCCACTGGTGCTGACCACCCACTCGCTGGAGCCGCTGCGTCCCTGGAAGCGCGAGCAGCTCGGCCGCGGCTATGACATGTCCTCCTGGATCGAACGCACTGCTATCGAGATGGCCGACGCCATCGTGGCTGTCTCCGAGGGCACCAAGGAGGATGTGTTGGCCCATTTCGACGTGGATCCGGCCAAGGTGAAGGTGATCTACAACGGCATCAACGTCGAGCAGTACCAGCCCACGCCGGAGACCAGCGCGCTGGTCAGATACGGCGTGGATCCGGCGCGGCCCTTCGTGCTCTTCGTGGGGCGCATCACCCGCCAGAAGGGGATCATCCATCTGGTCAACGCCATCCAGCACATCAACCCCGACGTGCAAGTTGTGCTCTGCGCGGGCGCGCCGGACACCCAGGAGATCGCGGCCGAGATGGAGGCCGCGGTGGAGCGGGTGCGGGCCAGCGGCCGCCAGGATGTGATCTGGATCCAGGAGATGCTCAGCAAGCCGGATGTGATCCAGATGTACACCCACGCCACCGTCTTCTGCTGTCCCTCGATCTACGAGCCCTTCGGCATCATCAACCTGGAGGCCATGGCCTGCCGCACAGCCGTGGTGGCCAGCGCGGTGGGGGGCATCAAGGAGGTGGTGGTGGACGGCGTCACCGGCTATCTGGTGCCGGTGCAGCAGCTCGACGTGGCCCCCTTCGAGCCGGTGGACCCGGACAAGTTCGCGCTCGACCTGGCGGCCGCGATCAACAAGGTGCTGGACGATCCCGCGCTGTGCGACGCCATGGCCGCGGCCGGCCAGCAACGCGCGCGCGATCTGTTCAGTTGGACCAGCATCGCCGAGCAGACCAAGGCGCTGTATGAGACGGTTGTCGGTGATCGGTGATCGGTGATCGGTGATCGGTGATCGGTGATCGGTTATCGGTTATCGGCTCAGTGATCGGTGATCGGTGATCGGTTATCGGTTATCGGATTACCGATCACCGATTACCGATTACCGATTACCCTCCCCCCCTCCCCCCCTACGGAGCATCCCATGATTCCCCAAGACTACCCCCGTGTCATCATCGAAGCTGTGGAGCCGCAGGTGGACTGCGGCCGCTATCCCATCAAGCGTGTGGTCGGCGAGAAGGTCGTGGTGCTCGCTGACATCTACAAAGAAGGGCACGACAAGCTGGCCGCGGCCATCAAGTACCGCCGCCAGGGCGAGACCGACTGGCAGACCGCGCCCATGGCCTTCTGGGACAACGACCGCTGGCGCGGCGAGTTCAGCGTCGGCGGGCTGGGCCGCTGGGAATACACCATCGAGGGCTACGCCGAGCGCTATCTGTCCTGGGTGGACGAGATCACCAAGAAGAATCTGCCCGGCGCCGTGCTGACCGGCGAACTGCTGGAGGGGCTGGCCATCATGCGCGTTTCGGCCGGCCTGGCCCGCGGCGAGGATCAAGCGCGCATCGAGAACATCATCGAGGCCATCGAGGCGGCGCTGGAGATCGGCCAGCAGGACGACGCGGTCGCGCTGGGCACGGGCCACGCCCTACGCGCGCTGATGGCCGCCTACCCCGACCGCTCGGAGAGCGCCGAGTACACGCCCTACCTGGAGATCGTCACCACCCGGCCAGCCGCGCGGTTCGCCGCCTGGTATGAGTTCTTCCCCCGCTCGCAGAGCGACGTGCCCGGCCAGCACGGCACGCTGCAGGACTGCATCCGCCTACTGCCGCGGATCAAGGCGCTGGGCTTCGACGTGATCTATCTGCCGCCGATCCATCCCATCGGGCACGCCTTCCGCAAAGGCAAGAACAACAGCCTGACAGCCGAGCCAGACGACGTGGGCAGCCCCTGGGCCATCGGCAATGAACATGGCGGCCATACCGGGCTGGAGCCGCAGTTGGGCACGTGGGCCGATTGGGACGATTTCGCCGCGGCCTGCCGCCAGCAGGAGATCGAGATCGCGCTGGACTACGTGATGAACTGCTCGCCCGACCATCCCTACGTGGCCGAGCACCCCGACTGGTTCTATCACCGGCCCGACGGCTCCATCAAATACGCCGAGAATCCGCCCAAGAAGTACCAGGATGTCTACCCGCTCAACTTCGGCACGGAGGACCGCGCGGGGCTGTGGCAGGAGATGCTGCACATCTTCCTGTTCTGGATCGACAAAGGGGTCACCACCTTCCGGGTCGACAACCCCCATACCAAGCCGGTGGCCTTCTGGGAGTGGGTGATCGGCGAAGTCCACCGCCAGCATCCGGGCACTGTTTTCCTGGCCGAGGCCTTCACCAAACCCAAGATGATGCGCCTGCTGGCCAAGGCTGGCTTCACCCAAAGCTACACCTATTTCACCTGGCGCAACACCAAGCCAGAGCTGACCGAGTACATCACCGAGCTGACGACGGGGCCGATGAAGGAGTACTACACCGGCAACTTCTTCGCCAACACCCCCGACATCCTGCCGGAGATCCTGCAGATCGGCGGCCGGCCGGCCTTCGTGATGCGTGCAGTGTTGGCTGCCACCCTGTCCAGCGTCTATGGCATCTACAGCGGCTTCGAGCTGTGCGAGAACCAGCCGATTCCGGGCAAGGAGGAGTACCTGGACTCGGAGAAATACGAGCTGAAGCAGCGCGACTGGGAGGTGGACAGCCCCAACAACATCGCGCCCATCATCGCCCGGCTGAACCAGATCCGCCGCGAGCGGCCAGCCTTGCAGCGCTACAACGAGGTGCGTTTCTTCGAGGTGGACAATCCCCACATCATCGGCTACTACAAGATGAGCGAGGACGGCAGCGACATTGTGGCCTGCATAGTCAACCTGGATCCCTTCCACGCCCAGGAATCGTTGGTGCATCTGCCCCTGGCTGAGTTCGGTTTGAAGGCCGACGAGCTGTTCCAAGCCCATGACCTGCTCCACGACGAGCGCTACCTGTGGCGCGGCGCCAGCAACTACGTCAGGCTGGAACCGACCGGCAAGATGGCCCACGTCTTCAAGATTCGCCGCTGGCAGCACTACGAAGCGGGATTCGACTACTTCGTATAAGTTGAGCTCGGCGTATCATCTCAATAGGGTGTATTTGAACCTGGTCTGCCATGACCAAGGTGGCTAGCGCAGGTCGAGCGCCGCACTGACGCCGAAGGCGGACGAAGTGTAGGCTGGTTCCCCCAGCCGGATCGAGACCCTTGGATTGAGCCTGTCGAAATCGAGCGGGTCGCGCGATAGACCCGCTCCGGTCTCGATACGAGCCTGGCGGCGACTCTCGACGCTCAAAAGCCTGTCGCGTTTCAGTGCCTGGTCCGCCAGGCGCCG
>JAJTXO010000163.1 GCA_021463315.1 Caldilineales bacterium
CCTGGCTGATCACCAGCGCGGTCTCGGCCTGGGCCAGGGACAGATCCAGGTCGTCCGTTTCCAGCCGCGCCAACACCTGGCCGGCCGTCACCGCGTCGCCCTTGGCCACCAGCACCTCGCCCACACGGCCCGCGCCGCGGAAGAAGAGGGCGAGCTCGCCGGCCGGCTCGATGGCGCCGGTCGCGCTGACGGTGGAGATCAGGTCGCCGCGCGTCACCTCCAGCGTCTCGAAGTCCGGCGCGGGCGGCTCCTTGGCCTGGCTGGTGAACCGATAGAGGAGGAGGCTGCCCGCGATCAGGAGGGCCAGCACTCCAAGGATAGTCAACACACGTCGCATATGGGTTTCTTTCTTGCAGGCTTTCGGTGGTCTGCCGTACCTGGTAAGAGCCGGGCGCTCAAACGCCCGGCGTCGCCGGCTGGGCAGCAACTGCCCGCGGTTTTCATTACGCACATGCTATCACATGCGTTTCTCTGGAGACGTTAGCCTTTTCACAATGATCGAGGAAAAGAGTTCGGAAGTCGCGGCGTCACTGGCTTTTTGAGATGATACCTATTTTCTAAAACGGCCCCGTCGAGAGCCCGGCCAGCAGCGCGGCTGGCGCCACGCGGAGCACCAGATAGATCACGGCATAGACCAGCGTCAGCCCCCAGGCGCTGCCCCGCGGTCGGGCCGCCTTGAGCAAGGCGTAGATCAACACCAGGTGCCAGAGCCAGAACAGATCCACCTGGCTGGCCAGCAGCCAGAGCGGATTGGCCGCGTCGGCCATGCGGTCGCCGGTGGCGACGAAATAGCTCAGCCCCGGATTGACGCGCACCGCGCCCGTGGCCGCGGCCCAGCCAGCGCTCACCAGATCGCGCAGGGCAAAGGGCAGCCAGGTCCAGCTCAGCGCGGCCAACAGCCGCGCATACGCGACCGGCTCGCCCCCCACCGCCAGGCCCAGGAAGAGGATGCCCGCGCCCAGCAGCCAACTGAAGAGCAGTCCCAGAGCGCTGGTGACGAAGGTGGTGAGGCCGAGAAAGAGCGGGCCGGTGAAGGTGGCCATCTGCTGGCGCATCTGTTCCTGCTCGGCCGCGGGCATAGCCTGGAGCTGGGCATCCAGCGCCTGCATGGCCGCGGCCTGCTGCTGTGCGGCCTGCTGGCTGAGATCCTCCAGGCTGACTGCCAGCAACAAGGCCGTGGCCGCCAGACAGATCAGCAGCGGCAACAGCCATTTCCAGCGCGGCCAGGCCAACACCGCGGCCAATGTGCTGGTTGGCCGGTCGATAATGCCGAGCAGCAGGCTCAGGCTTGAGGGGGAGGCTGTCGGTGCATGTTCCATGGTCGATCGTCCCAAGGGGTGGCGTTCTCGGTCAACTTTGCCGATCTTTCGGCGGGTTCGCAAGTTGCACGCCATGAATGTTCCATACGTCCATGCAAAAGTCAAGTCCTCATACCAGCCACCACCGATCCTTGCTTTTGTCGAAAGTTGCACAATCTCGCAAGGCGTGGTATTATCCGCGTAGGTTACTTCACAAATCACAGACAAGTCGGTAGAGTGACCGAAAACACTGACCGATAGGTATCATCTCAATAGATTGGGGAAGACTTCCGAAGTCTCGACCCCGGTTTATTGAGATGACACACCGATAGCAATGAAGGAGGCAGGCAGCTTATGGAAGACAAACAGGTTCCGAATATCGTTGTTGGCCGGTTGCCGATCTACCTGCGAGCACTCAGCTTTCTCAAGGCCGACAACCGGGAGATCACATCCTCGCAGGAGCTGGGCGATCGTCTCGGCATCAGCTCGGCGCAGATCCGCAAAGACCTGTCCCATTTCGGCGAATTCGGCAAGCAAGGCACCGGCTACGAGATCCGCTTCCTGGAAAACAATCTCAAAGAGATCCTGCATGTGGACCGCGTGTGGGACGTGGTGTTGGTGGGCGCCGGCGATCTGGGCAACGCCCTGGCCAGCTATAAGGGCTTTGCCGACCGCGGCTTTCGCGTGGCGGCAGCCTTCGACTCCGCGCCGCACAAGATCAACAGTCAACTGCCGGGCGGGCTGATGATCCAGGATGTGGCCAACCTGGAAGCACAGGTCCAAGAGGCTGGCTGGAAGATCGGCATCATTGCGGTGCCAGCCGATGCGGCCCAGAGCGTGGCCAACGCGCTGATCAACGCCGGTGTCACCGCGCTGCTGAACTATGCCCCCATCTCCCTGATCACGCCCTCCACCGTGCGCGTCGAGCAGATCGATCCCGCGGTGCATTTGCAACACCTCACCTATTATCTCGGTTGACCCGGCCAAAGCGCCCGTTACTCTGGAGCGTTCTGTGCCGGCAAAAGCAGCAGACGAAAGCCAGCAACAGCCTCGAGACGATAGGCGTCTCGAGGCTGTTGCTCTTCTAGCCCTGCCAAAGCTATCATCTCAATGAACCGGGGTCGAGACTTCCGAAGTCTGCGCAGGTTTGTTCAAAACGGGCTCACAGTCCATAAGACTTCGGAAGTCTTCACCAATCTATTGAGATGATACTGCCAAAGCGATAAATTCAGCGCCCAACGGCGCCAAAGTATGACGCCGGTCATGTATCTATCGCATGGGGTGGGGTATAATCAACACAGACAGAACATGATCCGCACGGTCAGGTGCGTTGCTGTCGAGGATAAGCCACATGCTAGTCGGAAACATTATGACCACCGCGGTCATCACCATCGCTCCCACCAGCTCCATCGATGCAGGCATCGAGTTGATGCGCGAACATGGCTTCCGCCGTCTGCCCGTCGTCGAAGAAGGCCGGCTGGTGGGCATTGTCACCGATCGCGACCTGCGCCAGGCGAGCAATTCGCCCCTGGTGTTGCGTGAACGCTGGTACAATGACTTTCTGCTGGAGGCCATCAAGGTCAGATCTTGTATGACGCCCCAGCCCATTACCGTGACGCCGACCACTTCCGTCGGCGCTGCTGCCGCGCTGCTGCGGCGTCACAAGATCGATGGCCTGCCGGTGGTAGACGATGAGGAGACCGATCGTGTGGTCGGCATTGTCACCGTCACCGACATGTTGGATTGTCTGATTGAGCTGTTGACCGAACCAGCAGCACACTAAATGTGTCATCTCAATAAACCGGGGGCGAGACTTCCGAAGTCTGCGCAGGTTTGTTCAAAACGGGCTCACAGTCCATAAGACTTCGGAAGTCTTCCCCAATCTGTTGAGATGATACCACTAAACACTGTTAAGGCTGACACAATCGATGCGGCAATGGCTGCCGCAACACCACATGGATGTGGAGGTATGAATGATGGCTCGAGGCACTGTGGTCGTTGACGTCAATCGGTGCAAAGGGTGTGAGCTTTGCACCACCGTCTGTCCCCAGCATGTGCTGGTGATGGCCGATAGCTACAACACGCGCGGCTATCGGCCAGCGCTGTTGGCAGACCCCGAGGGGAAATGCACCGGCTGTACGCTGTGCGCTGTGATCTGCCCCGACGCAGTTCTGACCGTCTATCGCCTGCCCGCGATCGCCAAGGCGATGCGTGCGCCGGCGACCATGGCCCAGGCGGCCTGAAAGGGGGAGCATCACCATGACCAAAGAACTTTGGAAGGGCAATGAGGCGATCGCCGAGGCGGCGCTGCGCGCGGGGGTGGAAGCCTACTTCGGCTACCCCATCACCCCCCAGACTGAACTGCTGGAATACATGGCACGCGAGATGCCCAAATACCCAGGGCGGGTCTTCCTCCAGGCCGAAAGCGAGCTGGCCGCGGTCAACATGGTCTATGGCGCAGCCTGCGGCGGCACGCGCACCATGAGCTCCTCCTCCAGCCCCGGCATCAGCCTGATGATGGAGGGTCTGAGCTATATCGCCGGCACCGAGGTGCCAGCCGTGCTGGTGGACATCATGCGCGGCGGGCCGGGCCTGGGCAACATCCAGCCCAGCCAGAGCGACTATTTCCAGATGACCAAATCGCTGGGCCACGGCGACTATCACGCCCTGGTGCTGGCCCCCTCCACCGTGCAGGAAGCGGTCGATCTGACCTATCAATCCTTCGAGTTGGCCGAGAAATACCGCACGGTGGTGGTGATCCTGGCCGACGGCGCCATCGGCCAGATGATGGAGCCGGTGGAGCTGCCCCCCTGGCGCGAGCTCATGAGCGAAGCGGAGCGGCCCGATTGGTCGCTGCGCGGCGCGCAGGGACGTCCGAACCGCATTCTGACCTCCCTGAACCTGACCCCGGAAGGGCTGGAGCAGACCAATCTGCGCCTGCAAGCGCGCCTGGACGAGGTGCAGCGCAACGAGCTGCGCTGGGAAGAGACCATGACCGAGGACGCCGATCTGTTGCTGGTGGCCTTCGGCACCGTGGGACGCATCTGCAAGACCGCGCTGCGCGCCGCGCGGCGCAGCGGCCTGAAGGTCGGCTTGCTGCGGCCCATCAGCCTGTGGCCCTTCCCTGAACAGCGACTGCTGGAGCTGGCCCAGCAGGTGCAGCAGATCCTGGTGGTGGAGATGAACGCCGGCCAGATGCTGCTGGATGTGCGGGCCGCGGTGCAGGGCCAGGCGCCGATCCATTTCTATGGTCGCATGGGCGGCATGGTGCCGCTGCCTGATGAAATCAACCAGCAGATCGATCGCCTGCTGGCCCAGCCGGCCGGCCAGTCTGGGATCAGCCAGACAGGCAACGGCTACCATCGCCAGGCGGTCGCTGCGGCTGTGGCTGGCCGCGTGTGACGGAGTAACCCTGCTATGAACAACATGGATTTGACCAACTTCGAGGTAGTTTACAGCCGCCCTGAGGCGCTGGCCATCGCGACCACCCACTACTGCCCCGGCTGCACCCACGGCCTGATCCATCGCCTGATTGCCGAGGCGATCGACGAGCTGGGCATCGGCGAGCGCACGATCCTGGTGGCGCCGGTGGGCTGCGCGGTCTTTGCCTACAACTATTTCAGCATCGATGGCTGCGAGGCCCCTCACGGCCGCGCGCCAGCCATGGCCACCGGCCTGAAGCGCAGCCAGCCGGACAAGATCGTCTTCACCTATCAGGGCGACGGCGATCTGGCCGCCATCGGCACCAACGAGATCATCCACGCGGCCGGCCGCGGCGAGAACCTGACCGTGATCTTCGTCAACAATGCCACCTACGGCATGACCGGCGGCCAGATGGCGCCGACCACCCTGGCCGGCCAGGTCACCAGCTCCAGCCCCTATGGCCGCGATGTGGAGCTGGTGGGCCAGCCCATGCGCGTGTCGGAGCTGATCAGCACCATCCCCGGCGCAGCCTACGTGGTGCGCCGCTCGGTTCACAACATCGCCAACATCAACAAGACCAAGGCGGCCATCAAGACCGCGTTTCAGGTGCAGATGGAGGGCCTGGGGCTGAGCCTGGTGGAGGTGCTTTCCTCTTGCCCGACCAACTGGCATATGACCCCCAGCGCGGCCCTGCACTGGATCGAGGACGCGATGGTGCCCGTCTTTCCGCTGGGCGACTATCGGGTGGCCGAAGCGGTGACGCCGTTGACCAAGCGGACGCGCCCAGGCGGCTGAGCTGAAACTGAGGAGTATCTCATGCACGAAGAAATCATCATCTCCGGCTTTGGCGGCCAGGGCGCGCTCTTTGCCGGCCAACTGCTGGCCTATGCCGGCATGGCCTGTGACAAGCACGTCACCTGGATTCCCTCCTACGGCCCGGAGATGCGCGGCGGCACGGCCCATTGCACGGTGGTCCTCTCGGACGATCCCATCGGCTCCCCCATGGTGCGCCATCCGTCGGCAGTCCTGGCGCTCAATCTCCCATCGCTGGACAAGTACGAGGACTTGGTCAAGCCGGGCGGGCTGCTGATCTACAACAGCTCGCTGGTCAGCCGCACGGTAGACCGCGGCGACGTGCGGGTGATCCCCGCGCCGGCCAACGCGATCTCCCTGGAGGAGACCGCGCCGCTGTTGGATGGCAAGCCGGGCGACGCGCGGCTGGCCAATGTGGTCATGCTGGGCGCGTTGGTGCAGGCCACCGGCCTGATTCCCTTGCAGGCCATCGAAACCGCGCTGGCTGAGCATCTGCCGGCACGGCATCGGCGCTGGCTGGAGCCCAACGGTCGCGCCCTGCGTCGCGGCGCAGCCATCGCCGAGCTGGCGCTGGCATAGACAGCCCGTAACGACCCGGCGGCGGCTGCTATCGACACCAAGGGCAGCGCCAACCAAGTCGCTGCGCATCGGCGCCGGGCGCCTGAACCACCGCCGATCGCTCGTTGCAAGGAGGTAACACTAGATGGCAACACCCTGGAAAGATCGCTACGCCCTGCGCACCGAGGGCATGGGCAGCTCAGTGATCCGTGAGCTGCTGAAACTGACCGAACAGCCCGACGTGATCTCCTTTGCCGGCGGCCTGCCGGCGCCGGAGATGTTCCCGGTGGAGGAGTTCAGGCAGGCGTCGGAGAAGGTGCTGGCGGAGCATGGCGCCAAGGCGCTGCAATATGGCGCCACCGAAGGCTACATGCCGCTGCGCAGCTTGATCGTCAAGCAGATGGCCCGCTACGGCATCCACGCCCGCGAGGACAACATCCTGCTCACCTCCGGCTCGCAACAGGCGCTGGACATGATCGGCCGGCTGTTGATCAACCCCGGCGACAAGATTCTGGTGGAAAGTCCCACCTATCTGGGCGCGCTGCAAGCCTGGTCGGCCTATCAGGCGCGCTACGTGTCTGTGCCCATCGATCAGGATGGCATGCGCACTGAGCTGTTGGAGGAGGCGGTGCGCTCTGGGCCCAAGTTCATGTACATCCTGCCCAATTTCCAGAATCCGGGCGGCGTCACCCTGGCGCTGGACCGGCGCATGAAGCTGATCCAGATGGCTGAGCAGTACGGCATTCCGATCATCGAGGATGACCCCTACGGCCAGTTGCGCTATTCGGGCGAGCATCTGCCGCCCCTGGTGCTGCTGGACTGCGACCATCTGGAAAGCCGCGCCGGCGACACCCACGGCTACTTCGACGGCAACGTGATCTACACCAGCACCTTCAGCAAGACGCTGGCCCCCGGGCTGCGGCTGGGCTGGATCGTGGCGCCGGTGGACGTGATCAAGCGCTGCGTGCAGAGTAAACAGGGCATGGATCTGCACACCAGCACCTTCGTCCAGATGGTCGCCTACGAGGTGGCCAAGGATGGCTTCCTGGAGCAACACGTGCGCCGGATTCGCCAGGTCTACGCGCACCGGCGCGATGTGATGCTGGCGGCCATGGAGCGCTATTTCCCCGAAGAGGTGCAGTGGACCCGGCCGGCCGGCGGGCTTTTCCTCTGGGCCTGGCTGCCTGAAGGGATGAACACCGCGGAGCTGTTGGAGCTGGCCGTGCAGACGCAACGGGTCGCCTTCGTGCCGGGCCACGCCTTCTACCCCGATGGCCAGGGCAAGAACACCATGCGGCTGAACTTCTCCAACGCCACGCCGGAGATGATCGAAGAGGGCATCCGCCGTCTGGGTGTGGTGCTGAAGGCGCAGATGACCGGCGCCGCGCGCGCCGAGCGGCTGGTCGAACGCGTCACCGCGTAACGATCACCCCCCTCCGGAGTCGAGGCTTCAGCCGGCCAGCCCGACTAAAGCCTCGCCTCCAGCCGCACGCCTCTGCCTCCCCCTCTCCCCTCTCCCCTCGTCACCTTGTCACCTTGTCACCCTGTCACCCTGTCACCCTGTCACCCTGTCACCCTGTCTCCCCCTCCCCC
>JAJTXO010000164.1 GCA_021463315.1 Caldilineales bacterium
AACAAACCTGCGCAGACTTCGGAAGTCTCGACCCCGGTTTTTTGAGATGATACCCTGTGCTGTCCGCACAGGCCGTTTTGGCGCGGATTGGCGCGCGCGATATAATGACCCCTTGATCGTGAATCCTGCGCCGTAGCGAAACCAACGTTTGGCCCGCCGCCGGGTGCGTGGTCGTTGATTGAGTAGGCCGCCGTATCGAAATCAACGACCACGCACCCGGCGCCTGAGCAGAAACGAAAGATCCCACAATTGGCGGTACTCCTGTGACAAGTTTGAGTCGACGATTCTCCCGTATGTCCACCCCCACCCGCATCGGTCTGGCGGCGGTGATTCTGGCGCCCCTGCTGCTGGTTGGCAGCTTGCTGCTGTTGGTTAATCGCCAGCCCGCGCCGACCGTTGGCCAGTTCGACGCCGTAGCTTTCAATCGAGCCATCGCCGAGGGCGACGCCCACCTGGCCGCCGGCGACTTCGAGGCGGCGTCGGCCAGCTACAGCCAGGCTGCCGAGGCCAACCCCCGTTCGCCCGTCCCTGCGGTCAAGCTGGGCAACGTGCTGCTGGCCCAGGGAGAGGTGAAGCAGGCCATCGAACAATACGAGGCGGCCATCAAGATCGATGGTTCCTACGCACTGGCCTACTTTCAGATCGGCGAGGCCTATCGCAGCCAGGGCGATGGCAGCGCAGCCCTGGCCCAGTATGAGCGCGCCTTGCGCGTGAACCCTGCCTTTGCCGATGCCTACATCCAAAGCGGCGGCATCTATCAGGAGCGCGGCGATTTGGCGCGCGCCGAGGCGCTGTACAACGAGGCGTTGGCCGCGGCTGTGACCGACGCGCGCTCCCGGGCCTCGGCCCTTACCCGTTTGGGCAATCTGGAAGCGCTGGCCGGCCAGACCGATCGGGCCATCGCGCGCTACCAAGAGGCGCAGCAGGAGGATCCAGGCTTCGCGGGCTCCTACATCCAGTTGGGGCAAGTCTATCTGGCGCAGGAACAGTGGGATCTGGCGCTGGAGCAGTTTCAGGCCGCTGTGCAGAGCGCACCGGGCAATCCCGAAGCTCGGTTCTTTTTGGGGCAGGTCTACAGCCGGCTGGGCCAGCTCGATCAGGCAGAAGCGGAGCTGACCGAGGTGATTCGCCTGACGCCCGGCAGCGAGCGGGCCTACCTGTGGCTTGGCCGGGTTTTCACCACCCGCGGCCGGCCAGCCGAGGCGATCAGCCTGTATCAGCAGGCCCTGGAGCAAGCGCCTGGCAGTCTGGATATCCGCTTGGCGCTGGCCGCAGCCTATCGCGGCCAGGGAGAGTACGAGCTGGCCCTGCAGGCATACGAGGCTGGCCTGGAAATCAGCCCTGACGACGCCGATATCTACACCGAGATGGGCGCCACCTACCAGGCGATGGGCGACACCGCCAAGGCCGAAGAGGCGCTGGCGCGGGTGGCGGCCCAGGCGGTGGAGCAGCCGCGCCGGGTGGCCCAGGCGCTCACCAAGCTGGCCAACACCTATCGCGATCGCGGCGAGCTGGAGCAGGCTGAGGCCCAGTATCGCCAGGCGCTGGCTGTGGATCCCAGCTATATCGGCGCCTACCTGCAACTGGCCTTCCTCTTCGACCAACAGGGGCAAATCGACGACGTCGTGGCCACCTATCAGCAGGCTGTGCAGGCTGCCCCGCAGGATGCCGAGGCCCGCTTCAAGCTGGGCCAGGTCTATCGTCGCAAGGGGGATCTGGAAGCTGCCGCGGCTGAGCTGCAAAAGGCTGTGCAGTTGGATCCCACCCGCTATCGGGCGCTGCTGGAGCTGGGGCGAGTGCTGGAGAGCCAGAACGATCTGGCCCAGGCTATCGCCCGCTACGAGCAAGCCCTGGCCATCAACGCCAACGATCCCCAGACACGGCTGCTGCTGGGCTCGGCCTACCGGCGCGCTGGACAGCCGGTCAAAGCTGTAGAGCAACTGCTGGCGCTGGCCGAGTTGGCGCCCGACAACAGCGAAGGCGCGGTGCAGTTGGCCCAGTCCTACATCGATCTGAAACAGTTGGACAAAGCGCGCACCGCGGTCGATGCCGCGCTGGCCAGCTCGCCGGAGCTGGTTTCCGCCCTCTATCTGCGTGCTGAGATCGACCGGCTGGAGGGCGATCTGGCCGCAGCCGAGGCCGGCTACAAGCAGGTGCTGGCGCTGGACCCGGCCTACGGCGACGCCTTGTTGCAGTTGAACGAGGTCTACCGGGTGCTGGGCGACGCCGAGGCCGCCGCTGCCGCGCTGGACCAGGCGCTGCAAAGCGGCCAGGACAACCCCGCGGTGGCGGCCGCGGCCTTTGTCAAGCAGGGCAACGTGCTGGCTGAGGCGGGAGATGTGGCCGCCGCTCTGGCCAGCTATGAGAAGTCCATTGCCGCCCGCCCCACCTATCTGGCCGCCTATCTGCAGATGGGCGCGCTGCTGACGGCCCAGGAGCGTTTCGCCGAGGCGTTGCAGGTCTACGAGGAGGGGGTGGCCGCGCTGCCCGACAACGCGGACCTGCGGCTGCGGCTGGGCCAGGCCTATCGCCGGGAAGGCCGCACCGACGAGGCCATCGAACAGCTCGAGAAGGCCATCGCGCTGGCGCCCGATAGCTGGCAGGCGCGTCTCGCGCTGGGCGCGCTGTATGAGGACACCGGCCTGCAGGTGCGCGCCCTGGATCAGTTCTCCATCACGGTTGGCCTGGCGCCGGAGAATCTGGATGCCCGCTTCAGGCTGGCGCAGGCCTATCGGCGGACCGATCAGCCGCAGCAGGCGATCCAGGGCTTCGCTGATCTGCTGGAGATGCCCGGAGGCGAGGCCTTCACCGGGGCCTATGTGCAGATGGGCCAGGCCTACGAGGCCTTGGGCGATCTGGATGCGGCCGAGCGGCGCTATCACCGGGCCACTCAGTTCGAGGATCAGGCGGCCATCGGCTATTATTTCCTGGGCGATCTCTATCGCAAGCAGGGCCGTTTCGAGGAAGCCATCAGCGCGCTGGAGCGGGCGCTGGAGCTGGACCCGGCGTCGGTGGACGCCAAGTTGCAGTTGGGGGTGGCCTTGCAGGCCGCAGGCGACTCGGAACGGGCGCGGCAGTTGATCGACGAGGTGGCCGCCCTGGCAGAGAGCGATCCCGTGGCCGCGGCCCAGGCCTATCTGCGTTTGGGCAATCTGGCCCGAGACCAGGGCGATCTGAACGCGGCGGCCGCGCAGTTTCGCGCTGCGCAGCGGGCCAATCCCGCGCTGATCGCCTCCTATCTCCAGTTGGCGCAGATTCTGCGCAGCCAGGGCGAGATCCAGCAGGCCTACGCGCAGATCCAGGCCGCGGTGGAGAACAACCCCAACAGCGCCGCGGCGCTGCTGGAGCTGGGCAAGATCACCATCGAGCAGGGCCAATATCGCGAGGCTGTGCAGACGCTGGAGCGCGCGGCCGAGCTCAACCCCGGCTCGGTGGAGGTCTACATCCAGCTCAGCCTGGCGCTGCAGGGCCTGAACAACCTGGATCGGGCCGAGATCATGCTCAATCGCGCCTTGCGCTTGGCGCAGAACGATGAACAGGCGGCGCGGGTGTTGGTGCAGCGCGGCGAGCTGCGCCGCGGCCAGCGGCGCTATGGCACGGCGATCACTGACTTCGAGACGGCCATTCAGCGCAACCCCCGCAATCTCCAGGCCTACATCGGCCTGGGCGAAACCTATCGCCTGCGGGGCGACGTGGAACAGGCTGCCAGCAACTTCGAGGCAGTCCTGTTGCTGGACAGCAGCTACGCCGACGCCCACGTCAAGCTGGGCAATCTCCATCGCGAGCAGGGCAATCTGGACGAGGCCATCGCGGCCTATGAGCAGGCTGTCACCTTGCAGCCAGAGAATGCGCTCTATCGCCTGCTGTTGGGAGACGCGCTGGTGCTGGCCGAGCGCTCTGAGGATGCGCTGGCGGCCTATGCTGAGGCGGAGCGGTTACAGCCCGACTTGCAGCAGAATGCGGCCTATTTCCTGCGCCTGGCAGCCGCCTATCAGGCGGGCGGCCAGTGGGAAGACGCGCTGGCCCAGGCCGAGCGGGCCGGGCGGATCGCGGCGGTGGCCGGCGAAAGCGGCGAGGGCGCCTTGCAGTTCCAAGCTGATATCCAGCGCGAGCAGTCTCGTTGGCAGGCGGCGGTCGATCTGTACCAGCAGGTGTTGGCGCTGAATCCGCAGCGGTCTGAGGCGATGCGTGGGTTGGCCTTGGCGCTGGAGGGCCAGGGCCGCAAGCAGGAAGCGGTCATACAGTGGCGGGCCTATCTCCAGCAGGCGCCGCGCGGCCCCTATGCCGATGAGGCGCGGGAGCATCTGCGCGCGCTGCGCAACACCACAGGCTGATCGTTCCACGGCAAAAGTGACCAGCGATGGACCTGCTACAGATCGACACCACCCGTAAAGATCACGTCAGACGCTTCGTTCAGTTGCCGCTGCGGCTCTACCGCGCCTCTCGCCAGTGGGTGCCACCGATCCTGAGCGATGTGCGGTTGCAGCTCAATCGTCAGAAGCACCCCTACTATCAGCATTCCGATGCGGACTTTTTCCTGGCTGTGCAGAATGGCGAGGATGTGGGGCGTATCTCGGTGCTGGAGAATCGGAACTACAACGATTGTCACCACAGCCGCACCGCTTTCTTCTATCATTTCGAGTGCAACGAGGATCCAGCGGTGGCTGCGGCGCTGTTTGAGCGCGCGCTGACCTGGGCCAGCGCGCGCGGCTTGGACAAGGTCATCGGCCCCAAGGGGCTGGGGCTGCTGGATGGCATGGGCTTTCTGGTGGATGGCTTCGAGCAGCGCGCGGCGATGACCATGATGCTGTATAACCCGCCCAGCTACCCGGCCTTCGCCGAGGCGGCCGGCTTCGTCAAGGAGGTGGACTTCGTCTCGTGCCGCATCGCTGCCGAACAGTTCACCCTGCCCGAGCGCATCCACAGCATCGCCGACAAGGTGAAGGCGCGCGGCCAACTGCGCGTGGTCACCTTTCGCACCAAGGCTGAGCTGCGAGCCATGGCGCCGCGCATTGGCCAGGCCTACAATCAGGCTTTCGTGGACAACTGGGAGTATATCCCCTTCACCGACGCCGAGTTGGAGCTGGTGACCAACGATCTGGTGACCATCGCCGATCCGAAGCTGATCAAGATCATCATGCATCAGGACGATGTGGTCGGCTTCCTGTTCGCGTTTCCTGATCTGTCAGCCGCCCTCCAGCGCAGCAAAGGCAGGCTCTTCCCCTTTGGGTTGATCGATCTGTTGCGGGAATATCGGCGCACCGATTGGGTCATCGTCAACGGCGCGGGCATTCTATCCCAGTATCAGGGACGCGGCGGCAATGCATTGCTCTATTCAGAGATGGAGAAGACGATCAAGCAGGCCGGCTTTGCCTATGCAGATCTGACGCAGGTGGCTGAGACCGCGGTGCAGATGCGGCGGGATCTGGAGAATCTGGGCGGGGTCCCCTACAAAAACCATCGGGTGTACGGGCGGGAAATTTAGGGGTGGAGTGGGGATTGGTAGATTGGTAGATTGGTAGATTGGTAGATTGGTAGATGGATGACTAGATTGGAAAATGGTGACTTGACACCGGTGAGACTGGCCTATTGGCCGGTCGACCATTCTCAATCCACCAATCCACCAATTTACCACTTCCCAATCTACCAATCCCCAATCCCCGATCTACCAATTTCCCATTTCCCAATCTACCAATCCCCAATCTACCGGGGAACTATCGTCACCTTGCGTTGATCGCCCTCGCCCACGCTGTGCGTTGTGACCTGGGGATGATTGCGCAGAGTGATATGCACGATACGTCGTTCACGGGGGGGCATCGCCTCCAGCGCCACCGGGCGGCCGGTGCTGACCACCCGTTCGGCCATACGCTCAGCCAGCCGCACCAACTGTTCTTCGCGCCGCGCCTTATAGCCCTCTACGTCGACCACCAGGTTGACCCAGCGGTGCGAACGGTGGTTGACCATCAGGCGCGTCAGGTATTGCAGCGCGGCCAGCGTCTCGGCGCGTCGACCGATCAGAATGCCCAGGTCTTCCCCTTCGATGTTGAGCATCAGCGGGGCATCCTGATCTTCGTCCAGCACACCGCGATATTCAACAACCTGCACCTTGGCGCGCAGATCCATGCGATCCAGCATGCCTTGCAGCAGCTCAGCCGCGATGGCGCCGACATCCTGGTCGCCAGGCTCAGCAGGCTCGGCCGCAGGAGCCGTAGCCGCTGCGTTTGCGTCCGGCGCGGCGGTTGGCGCTGACTTGGCCGGCTTCTTGGACGCGGGGGCCGGCGCTGGTTTGGCCGGCGCGGGGGCTGGCGTTGCTTTGGCCGGCGTCGCTGGCTTCGCAGGGGCAGCGGCGGGTGTTGGTTTGGCTGGGACGGGCGCCGGCTTGGCTGGGGCTTCCCGCTCTGCCGGCGCCATGCGCGTGATGCGCACGCGGGCATCTTCGGCGCCGAAGCCCAGCAGGCCGCGGCTGCCCCGGCTCAGGATCTCGATTTCGACCTGGCTACGCTTCAAACCCAGCGCTGCCAGGCCAGCTTCAGTAGCTTCTTCGACACTTTTGCCGCGAAATTCATCGCTCATTGGTGAGGTCATGGACTACTTCTTCTTTTTGCGCATCTTGCGACGCCGACCGGCCGACATCTCGTCCATGGACGAAGCGCCCGTGGCAGCCGCTTCGGTAGTCGCCACAGCGGTGGAGCTGGTTTTGGCGCCGCTCTTAGCGCCGGCTGAGGCTGGGGCGGGCGTGCGCAGCGGCCAGAGCCCAGTCCAGCCAGTGGTAAAGCCTTGCTGGATGATCTGCAGGATGTTGGAAGTCACCCAGTACAGCGACAGGCCCGAGGGCACGATCAGGGTGATGTAGCCGAACATCAGCGGCATCATCATCATCATGGTGTTGGTCGAGCCGGGCAGTTGGCTGGGGTTGGCGGCCTGGCTCATGCGCTGCATGATGATCTGGGAAACGACATAGATCACCGGCAGGATCAGATAGGGCCACACGTCCGGGGAAAGCAGGTGCGCCAGCGAAACCGGCGTCAGCCAGGACATGCCGCCGAAGTAGGGCGGGAAGGCCAGGCTGGGAATCCACAGGAAGGGCTGATCCAGCTTGGGACCGAGCGTCAGCAGGGCGTAGTAGAATGCGATCAGGATCGGCATCTGGATCAGCAGCGGGAGACAGCCGCCGGCCGGGTTGACCCCTTCCGCGCGGTACAGCTCCATCTGCTTCTCGGCCAGCTTGTTGCGATCCTTGCCATATTTCTCCTGCAGCTCCTTCATCTTGGGCTGAATGGCCTGCATCTTCTTCATGGACTCCATCTGCTTCCGGGTCAACGGATAGAGGAGCACACGAATCAGCGCTGTCACCAAGATGATGGCCAGACCCATGGAGGCCAGGCCTAAGGGGGTCAGGATTTTGGCATAGAGCAGTTCGATGACTGCCGCCAGCGGCTTCGCCAGCCAGGCGATCCAGGTAGGCGCACTGACGTTGCCCTCGGCGTCCTGAACTGGCGCGCAGCCAGAGAGGGCCAAAGCCACCACAGCCAGCAGGATCAACAGGCTCAGCGCCCGTTTTTTCGACATATCAGGTCCTTACTTCGTATCATCTCAATAGAGGGGGAAGACTTCCGAAGTCTTATGGACTGTGAGCTCGTTTTGAACAAACCTGCGCAGACTTCGGAAGTCTCGACCCCGG
>JAJTXO010000165.1 GCA_021463315.1 Caldilineales bacterium
CTGCCCAGCGCGGCCGGCGCTTCGGCCATGACGGCCATGCGCGCCAGCTTCGGCGCGGGCGGCGGCGCGGCCTGGGCGAATTCCACCGGCCCGGCTGCCACGCGGCTCTCGTCTGCGATCTCTGGCCGCTGGGGTGTGACCGGCGTCATCAGGTCGTAGACGAAGGAGACCGGCATCCCGGCCACCAGCGCCAGCGAGATCTCCTTGAGATCCTCCTCCAGCCGGTTGTCGAAGATGCCCCAGCCCAGCAACAGCGCCCGCCGTTGTCCTTCCTTACCCTCTCCCTTTCCCACTTCCTTTCCCACTTCCTTTCCTACTTCCTTTCCTACTTCCTTTCCTACTTCTCCTACTTCCCGTTCCTCTACCACCAGCCGATAGCTGACCCGCCAACTGGGCGCGGGCGCTACGTAGCTCACCTGCAGGTCATGCTCGCCCGGCGTCAGCCGCACCGTCACCTGACGGTGGGCTTCCTGAGTCAGCGAGCTGGCCAGGAAGAAGCGCAGATCGCCGGCCGCGCTGTCGTCCAGCAGCTCGACGCCCTGCACGCGGGCCAGCGGCGCAGCCTGCACCGCGCTGGAATCGTCCAGCAGCAGCGACACCAGCGCGGTGGCCAGCGGCTCCTCCTCGGGCGCATCGTCCAGACCGATCAGGATGCCGCTCAGCGTTTCCTGCTGATCCAGCCGCAGCCGCACCCGCCGGCCGCGCAGGCTGATGATCAGATCTTGCAGGCTGCGACTGTCGCTCAGCCGGATGGAACAGCCGGCCAGCAGCTCTTCCCGGCTCTGCGGGCTGGGATATTCGATGCCCAGCACCTGCCCGCCGCCGAAATCGATGGCTGTCAGGCTCTTCAGCACATCGTTCATCGCCTCGACGCGAAAGGCCAGGCTGATCTCATCGCCGCTCAGCCGCGCTCGCCGCTCGAAGTAGCCGACGCCGTGCTTGTAGAGGGTCATGTGGGTGATGGGGATGGTGGTCATGGAAGAATCCTTTGCTGCGCAATACGTGATACCGTGAACCGTTTGGGCCAACCACAGAGAGCACAAAGAGCGCACAGGGGTGATCGGCTTTGTGTTCTTTGCGTTCTTTGCGGCAAATCGTTTGGGTCAACCGCAGAGAGCACAAAGAGCGCAAAGGGGTGATCGGCTCGGTGTTCTTTGTGTTCTTTGTGTTCTTTGCGGCGAACCGTTTGGCCGCTCGCTCTTCCTGGTTACGTATCACTCTCCTCGAACATCGTTGCCAGCGCGTCGCTCTCGACCTCATCCAGGATCGCGGCCAACTCTTCCCGGTCGAAGATGTAGCGCTGATGGCAGAAGTGACAGTCGATCACAGCCTCACCTTCGACGATCAGCGCCAGCAGATCGTCCTCGCTGAGGACTTTCAGCGCCTGGCGGGAGCGCTGACGGCTGCACGAACAGGCAAAGGCCAGCGGCTGCTCCTCCAACACGGTGTAGGGGATGCCTTCCAGCGCCTGAGCCGCGATCTGCTGCAGGGTCTGTCCGGCTGCCAGCGCCGCGGCCGTGGAGGGCATAGCCGCCAGGTTGTCGGCCACCCGCGTCAGAATGGCGGCATCCACGCCGGGCAGCGGCTGGAAGAGCAGCCCGCCGGCCGCAGCCAGCGCACCCTGGTCATCTAGCGCTGCATCCAGCCGCGCCAGAGTGGGCGTCTGCTCAGATTTATGAAAATAGTGCAACAGGCTGGCCTCGATGGCGCCCTGCTGCAGCGTCACCGCGCCGTGGTGTAGATCGCGCAGGCCCAGGTCGGTGACGACGGTCAGCAGTCCCTCGCGGCCCAGCGCGTTGGCCCTGCTCTCCCGGTCGATGGGCAGCGGCCAGGCCAGGCCCGGCTCGGCCACGTAGCCGCGCACGCGGCCGTAGGCGTCGGCCTCGGCCACCAGCTTGCCCAGCGGGCCGTCGGTTTCGATCTTGAGCGCGACCCGCTGCTGCACTTTGAGCAGGCCGCCCAGCAGCGCGGCCGCGGTCAGCCCTTCGGCCAGCAGGGCCGCGGCCATGGGGGTGGCCTCATGCCGGCGCGCGGCCTCCTGTGCCAGCCCCGTGGTGCAGCAGACCAGCCCGCGCAGTCCCGCACCTTTGGCATAAAGTCGCAATATGGTATCGTTCATAGTCATAATCGCTTCGCTTGTTGAAAAAAATGTGCTACAATAGGTCGGCGTCGACCGCTTTCAGCCCTATCATAGTATCATCTCAATAGATTGGGAAAGACTTCCGAAGTCTTATGGACTGTGAGCCCGTTTTGAACAAACCTGCGCAGACTTCGGAAGTCTCGACCCCGGTTTATTGAGATGACACCTATCATACCCTCGAAACGCGATCCTATCAACTCGACGTATAGCCCAGCTTTTTCGTGACCCCACAAGGAGCTTCCTATGAGCAACGCCCGTCGTATCTTCGGCGCTGTGCTGATCCTGGCCTTGATCAGCATCACCATCTGGCTGCCCACCGGATCGTTTCAGACGGCCAATCAGAGCGAGGTGCGCAGCGCGGCCGGTGTCGCTGCCTTCGTGCCGGCCCAGCAAGAGCCAGCCGGGGACCTGCTGGCCAGCGAGCCGGTCGAGCCGCAACTGACCGGCCGGCTGGACGAGCTCCAGGCCGCCAGCACAGAGATCACCCTGGACCGCGAGGTCAACCCGCGTCTGAACTTCGGCGCAGGGTTGGCCGTGGACTACAACCCCGACCTGGGCCCCGACCCGCTGTTGGCCGTGCAGGAGGCGGCCGCCGCGCCGGAGGCCATCGATGGCTTCGAGACCCTGCTGCTCAACTTCAACGGCCAGGGCTTTTCGGGCGTCAATCCGCCCGACACGGTGGGCGAGATCGGCCCCAACCACTACGTGCAGATGATCAACGGTGGCAGCGGCACCCGGGTCACCATCTACAACAAGAGCACCGGCGCGGTCATCACAGGGCCGGTGATTCTGGATGGTCTGGCCACCAGCGGCGCCTGCCAAACGGGCATGGGCGATCCCATCGTCCTCTACGACCAGCAGGCCGATCGCTGGCTGCTCAGCGAGTTCGCCCAAAACGGCAATCACCTGTGCGTCTACATCTCGACCTCGGCCAATCCCACCGGCAGCTACTACGCCTACGACTTCACCACGCCCAATTTCCCCGACTATCCCAAGTACGCGGTGTGGCGGGATGCCTATTACGTCTCCACCAACGAGTCGGGCGGCCCCGCGGTCTATGCGCTGGATCGCACCCGTATGCTGTCTGGCCTGTCGGCCACCTTCCAGCGCCGCACCGCGCCCGGGCTGTCGGGCTTCGGCTTCCAGGCGCTGACTCCGGCTGACCTGGACGGCGCCACGCTGCCCCCCTCCGGCACGCCCGGCCTCTTCATGCGCCACCGCGACACCGAGGTGCATGGCCCCAGCGGCCAGCCCAGCAACGACCTGCTGGAGGTGTGGGCCTTCACCGTCAACTGGTCCACGCCGGCCAGCTCCACCTTCAGCAAGATCGCCGATATTCAGGTGGCTGAGTTCGACTCGGCCCTGTGCGGCCTGACTTCCTACAGTTGTATCCCGCAGCCAAACTCCAGCACCAAGCTCGATCCGCTGCGCGAGGTGATCATGTGGCGGCTCAGCTATCGCAATTTCGGCAGCCGCCAGACGCTGGTGGGCAACTTCGCCACCGACGTGGGCAGCGACCGGGCTGGCGTGCGCTGGTTCGAGCTGCGCAAGACCAGCGGCAACTGGACGCTGTTCCAGGAGGGCACCTACGCGCCCGGCAACGTCAGCCGCTGGATGGGCGGCATCGCCATGGACAAGTCCGGCAACATAGCCCTGGGCTACAACGTGGGCAGCAGCAGCACCTATCCCAGCCTGCGCTACGTCGGTCGCCTGGTTGGCGACAGCGCGGGAACCATGCCGCGCGGCGAGTACACCATCGTCAACGGCTCGGCTGCCAACGCCAGCAACCGCTACGGCGACTACTCCTCCATGAACGTCGATCCGGTGGACGACTGCACCTTCTGGTTCACCGGCCAGTGGAACGATGCCAGCCAGTGGAAGACCCGCATCGCCAAGATGAAGTTCGACCAGTGCGGCCAGGTTCAGCCCCCGCCCGGCGCGGTCAAGGCCTATCTGCCCATCATTCTGCGCCGGCCCGCGCTGCCGCCCGGCACGATCTCCGGCCGGGTGGTGAACGCCGTCAACGCGCAGGCCATCGCGGGCGCCCAGGTCTGTGTGCTGTCCAGCAATCAGTGCGCCACGACCAACTCCCAGGGCAACTACTCGATCGCCAACGTGGTCGCGGGCAACCAGACGGTGCGAGCGACGGCCAGCGGCTTCACGACCTTGCAGCAGGGGGTGAATGTGCCCGGCGGCGGCACGGCCACCCTCAACTTCGCCCTCTCGCCGGTTCTGGGCCAGGGCGAGGTGCGCATCGTGCTGACCTGGGGAGCGACGCCGGCCGACATCGACTCACACCTGTGGCTGCCTGCGGCGCACCCCTACCACGTCTACTATGCCAATACCGGCAACTGCACCGCCTCCCCCTACGCCTGCCTGGATGTGGACGACCGCAACGGCTATGGACCGGAAACGATCACCATCAAGCAGCGCTTCAACGGAACCTACGTCTATGGGGTGCATAACTGGAGCAACGAGACGGCTATCACCAACTCAGGCGGCCGGGTGCAGATCTACGGCCCCAGCGGTCTGCTGGCGCAGTACAACGTGCCGACCAGCGGCAACGGCCTCTGGTGGTATGTCTTCGACCTGAACGGCGCCACGGGTCAACTGACCCCGCGCAACATCATTCAGAACAACCCACCCGGCTCTTATCTGGATGGGGTTGAGCTGATGATCAAGTAGACCCACCGACAAAGAGATGCCAACTCTTCCCGAGAGGCAACTGTTCAGGTGCCCGGCACCGATGGCTGAGCAGTTGCCCCAAGAGTTGGCATCTCTTCATGTCAGCAGCGTCAGCCCCACCGGACAGTGATCGCTGCCCAGGACAGCGGGAAAGATGAAAGCATCCACCAGGCGCGGGGCCAGCTCAGGGGCGGCGAAGAAATAGTCGATGCGCCAGCCCACGTTGCGCCGCCGCGCGAAGGTCACCTGGTGCCACCAGGTGTACTGCTCAGCCAGATCGGGGTAGAAGCGGCGGAAGGTGTCGATGTAGCCCAGCTCGGTGATCTGGTCGATCCAGGCCCGCTCCTCCGGCAGGAAGCCGGTGACGGTCTGGTTCTCCTTGGGCCGCGCCAGATCGATCTCCTGGTGAGCGGTGTTCACGTCGCCGCAGAAGAGCACCGGCTTGCCCGCCGCACGCAGCGCCTCGCACCTGTCCAGGAACGCGTCGTAGAAGGCCAGCTTGTAGGGCACGCGGCCGTGGTCGCGGCCGCCGTTGGGGAAATAGCTGTTCAGCAGGGTGAAGGTGGGATAGTGGGCGATGATGGTCCGCCCTTCGATGTCGAATTCCTCGACCCCCAGCCCCAGCTCGACGCTCAGCGGCGCCTCGCGGCTCAGGATCGCGGTGCCGCTGTAGCCTTTGCGGGAGCGCGAGGGGTTCCAGATGGCATGATAGCCGGCCGGCTGGCGCAGCTCCTCGGGCAGTTGGTGCTCCTCGGCGCGCGTCTCCTGCAGACAGACGATATCCGCGTCGCTGGCGGCCAGCCAGTCCATGAAGCCATTCTTGTACACCGCGCGCGCGCCGTTGACGTTCCAGGAGATGAGTTTGCGAGTCGTGGTCATAGTACGAAGTCGAGAGTGAAGAGAGGGTGGCGGCTGGCGTGCCGCTTCTGTGCTGACAAGCAGAAGCCGGCCTGCAACAGGTGGGAAGCGCGCATAGAATAACACACCCGGGAGCTGAACGCAACCTGGTTGGGGTGCAAGCTCATGATGTGCTGGCCCAGCCGCACCTCGCATGAAGCGCGCTGGCGACGACAGCCATTGAGGAGATCGCCCGCCGCGGAGACTTGTTCGGGCCCGTGCTGCGTCCCGCGTTGGTGAGGAACGGCTTGGGCGTTGGTCCGATCGGTGCTATAATCCTTTTGCTAACAGCCTTGTTGGCATCCAATAGGCCCTCACCAATCAGCCATGACTATCGCCAGCATCCCAGGCGGCCTGTGGCCGCACTTCCAGGAGTACGATCCCGCCCACTTGGACCGCGACCAGGACGCAGATCTGATCATCCAACGCACCCTGGAGTATGGCACCTGGGAGGAGGTGCGCTGGCTGTTGACGACCTACGGCGTTGAGCGCACGCGCCAGTTCCTGCGCCTGCATGGTGAGCGGCTGTTGTCGGCTGTCGCCTTCACCTATTGGCGAAAGCTGCTGGGCGTGCGACGTTGGCGCCGTTCGCCGTTTGCGCAGGAGGCCAGGCAGGTATGGCCCTATTGACACCCCACTGGGAGGCGCTAACACCCAAGACGCGCGCCGCGTTCCAGATAGCCGCCGAACTGCCTTAAACCGGGGGCGAGACTTCCGAAGTCTGCGCAGGTTTGTTCAAAACGAGCTCACAGTCCATAAGACTTCGGAAGTCTTCCCTCTCTATTGAGATGATACCTTGGATGGGTCGAAAAAGGGTTTGATCAGCGCTGGCTCAGCTCCACCACCAGCAGCTCCAGCGCCAGATTGTCCGGCAGCTTGCCGGTCTTGATGGCCAGATCGGTCTCCAGCAGCCGGTCATAGGCCGCCACCAAACTGCTCATGCGCCAGCGGCGGCACTGTTCCATGGCCTTCTGCGTGGGAAAGGGATGCAGACCGATGGCTTTGGCGATCTCCTCCTTGCCCCGCCCCAGGCTCATCTGGTCGGCCACCTGCACCAGGATGCGGAACTGGCGCACGATCATGGAGAGCAGGTAGAGCGGTGCCGCGCCGTCCCGCTCCAGCTCAGCCAGCAGCCGCACCGCCTTGGCCCCGTCCTGCTGGCCGATGGCGTCCACCATGTCGAAGATATTGGCCTCTTGGGTGTAGGGGGTTAGCAGCCGCACATCCTCGCGGCGCACCGGGCCGGCCCCGCCGCGATAGGTGATCAGCTTCTCCAGCTCGCTGTCCAGCAGACGCAGGTTGCGGCCGATGCTGGTCGCCAGGTCGAAGGCCGCGTCGCGCTCGATGGCGCCCCCTTTCTGCCGCGCCCGCCGCAGCACCCAGTCGGGCAGGTCGCGCTCCTCCGGCGCCTCGCACAGCACGATCTCGGCCCGGCCAGCCTCGACTAGGCGGGCGATCTCCTTGTAGGGCCGTTCGTTGCGGGCCACGCTCTCCGCCTGCGCTTTCTGGTAGGCAAGTCTCCCCGATGTGGCGGATCGATACCCCGAACTCGCCAGGAAGTCGGGCAATTCCCATGTTCCGACCAAGGGGCTGGTCGCGACCCGGTTTGTCAGCGCCTGCGCAATGGATTGAGCGTTTGCCAGAGTCAGCCCACTTGAGGTGATTTCATCCACGCGGGTGCCTTCGAGGACTTGCGCGAGGACCAGCACGTTTCTTCCGTTTAAGCTGATCTTGTCGGCAGCGATCCTCGGTTCTTCACGTATGGAAAAGAGATCTAATAGCGCCGCATCGGCGGAATCAGCCGAGAAAACATCCAGAGTTTTAAAGGGCAAATCCCGATGGACATATCCCAAGTCGCCCGGCGTCTGAAAGGGGCGATTCAGCAGGATCGGGCGATCCAGGGTGGAGGAGGCAAGAAGATCAATGCCGTGCGCAAGGTCGGCTTCCCCGCGCCGT
>JAJTXO010000166.1 GCA_021463315.1 Caldilineales bacterium
GGAAGTGGGGAGTGGGGAGTGGGGAGTGGGGGCTGGGGAGGGGGGGCTGGGGAGTGGGGAGTGGGCGACCACTCACCGTCAACCATTAACCGTTAACCATTCACCATTTTCCGATCACCGTTCACCGATCACCGATCACCGTTCACCGTTCACCGTTCACCGTTCACCGATCACCGATCACCGATCACCGGGTTTCGATACGCTGGATGTGAGCGCCCTCATGTCAGCCGTGCGCCCTCATCCCGCTACTCAACCCGCGTGGGCCACCGCCCACCATTCACCAATTCACCAATCTACCAATCTACCAATCTACCAATCCACCAATCTACCAATCTACCGTTCACCCTTCCATCCGCCAGGCGCTGCCTTCGCGGGTGTCCTCGACCACCACGCCCAGATCGGTCAGACGCTGGCGCACCTCGTCGGCCAGGGCATACTGCTTGGCCGTGCGCAGCTTGGCGCGCAGCTCCAGCAACAGGTCGATGAAGGGCGCGGCCTGGGCGGTCTGGGGCGACGCGGCGGCCAGTTGCAGCCCCAACACGCCGGCCAGCTCTAGCAACGTATCCTGGGCCGCGGCGAAGGGTGCGCCGCCCATGCCGGCATCACGTGCCCGGTTGATGGCAGTCACCAGCTCGAACAGATAGCCCAGCGCGCCAGCCGTGTTGAAGTCATCGTCCATGACCTCGACGAAGCCGACGCGGGCCCGCTCGGCGGCCTCGGCCAGGGTCGCGCGGTCAGCATCGCTGGCGACCTGGCCCACGGCCGGGCGCAGCGCGCTGCGCAGGCGCGCCAGGCCGCGCTCGGTGTCCTCGATCACCGTAGGGTTGAAGGCCAACGGCTTGCGGTACTGGCTGGAGAGGATCAGCAGACGCAGCACGTCGGTCTCGTGCTCGGCCAGGAACTCATCCACCGTGATCAGGTTGCCCAGGCTCTTGGACATCTTCTCGCCGCTGAGCTGCAACATGCCGTTGTGCATCCAGTAGCGGGCGAAGGGCTGGCCGGTGTAGCATTCGCTCTGGGCGATCTCGTTCTCGTGGTGAGGGAAGATCAGATCGTTGCCGCCGCCGTGGATGTCGATCTGCTCGCCCAGATGCTTGAGGGCCATGGCCGAGCACTCGATGTGCCAGCCGGGCCGGCCGGGGCCCCAGGGGCTATCCCAGGCCGGCTCGCCCGGCTTCTGCCCCTTCCAGAGGGCAAAATCGTTGGGATCTTCCTTACTGTCATCCACCTCGACGCGTGTGCCGGCCAGCACGTCGTCCAGCTTGCGCCGGCTGAGCTTGCCGTAGTCCGCATCCTGGCGCACGCGAAAGTAGACGTCGCCCTCGGTGGCATAGGCGTAGCGCTTCTCTTGCAGCGTCTGCACCATCTCGACGATCTCGGGGATGGTGTCGGAGACGCGCGGGTAAACCGTCGCGGGCAGCACATTCAGCTCGCCGATGTGACGATAGAACTCGTCCACGTAGCGCTGGGAGATGGCGAAAGGATCATCGCCGGTCTCGTGGCCCCGCTTGATGATCTTGTCGTCCACGTCGGTGAAGTTCATGACGTGGATCACCTCGTAGCCCCGGTACTGCAAATAGCGGCGCACCATATCGAAGACGATGGCCGACATGGCGTGGCCCACATGCGCCTTGTCATAGACGGTAGGGCCGCAGACATACATGCGCACCTTGCCCGGTTCGATGGTCTCGAAAGGCTCCTTGCGCCGCGTCAGTGTGTTATAGACCTGAAGCGCCATCAGCGAACATGCTCCTTGCGTGTTGTCCTGGGACTGCTGTGGGGTGTCGGCGCTTACTGGCCGCCGTCCGAAGTCGGTTGGCCGAAGATCATGCGGCCAGCGTTGGTCTGCAGGACCTTGGTCACCTGCACGTCGGTCTCGCGGCCGATGTAGCGCAGGCCATTCTCGACGACCACCATGGTGCCGTCGTCCAGATAGCCCACGCCCTGCCCCATTTCCTTGCCCTCGTCGATCACCTGCACATGGATCGTCTCGCCCGGCAGCACCAGCACCTTGACGGCATTGGCCAGAGCGTTGATGTTCAACACCTTGACGCCCTGCAACTGGGCCACCTGGTTGAGGTTGAAGTCATTGGTCACCACAGGACAGCGCAGTTGCTTGGCCAGTTGCACCAGTTTATCGTCCACCTGGCGCACACTCTTGACGTCCATATCGGTGATGACCACCGGCACGGCCGACTCGCGCTGCAGCTTGCTGAGCATATCCAGCCCGCGACGGCCGCGGTTGCGCCGCAGGGTGTCTGCCGAGTCGGCGATATACTGCACCTCGTTGAGAACAAAGCGCGGGATCAGCATCGGCCCCATGATGAAGCCGGTCTGGCTGATATCGGCAATGCGGCCATCGATGATGACGCTGCTGTCCAGCAGCACCGGCGTTGGCTCGTCGGATTTGACCTCGGCCTTGGGAGGGGGCGGTTTACGCCAGCGCCCACCGGCCAGATCGGTGATGTCATCGGAGCGCAACACCATGACGGTGATCCCCAGATAGCCAAAGACCACCGCCCCGATAGCCGGCAAGACATCGCCAAAGGGGGAGGGCAGGCGCGAGAGGGGCAACACCAGCAGCGCGGCGATCACCAGACCGATCACCAAGCCAAGGGTGCCGGCGACGATCTGCTGGGCCGGCAGTTGCCTGACGACGCGCCGGACCCAGCGCGCGGGCTTGGTGGTGAGGTAGGGTGCAATTAGCGCGCCGAGAACAGCGCCGATCAGGGTAGCCGGCACAGCCCACTTCAGAGTTGCCAGCGTGAGATCCGATGAACCAGCGATGACGGTGCCAACATACCAACCGATGATGCCGAAGATAATGAATAGAATAATACGAGCAAGACGATCAGCCGTCATACACTGCCACCTCCTTTCTGTTGAATTGTGCCACCGCCCCACCAGCCAGATGCCACACTGGCCCATTCTTGGATGGCGCTGCATGGTGAGAATGACAATGAATGCCAACTACGATTGCTGGCGCATCATACATCAATTCATGCCTTTGTGCAACTCACCGGCCAACTCCTCAGCCGGGCCAAGGCGGCCGGAGGAACAAAACAGGGCCGGGTTCCCTGAGGAGGAAACCCGGCCCTGTTCAGACGATAACCTGGCGGACGGCTCAGGCCGCGCTGCGCGCCAACTCGCTGATTTGGGTGAAGGCGGCGGCGTCGCGCACGGCGATATCAGCCAGCACCTTGCGATCCAGGGCCACGTTGGCCTGCCGCAGCCCATACATCAGCCGGCTGTAGCTCATGCCATTCAGGCGAGCAGCCGCGTTGATGCGCGTGATCCACAGGCTGCGAAAGTCGCGCTTGCGGTTGCGGCGATCGCGGTAGGCGTACCAGAGCGATTTCAGCATCGCCTCGTTGGCGCGGCGGAACAGCAGGTGCTTGGAGCCCTTCTGGCCCTTGGTAAGGTTGAGAACTTTGCGATGGCGATTGCGACCCGTTACGCCACGTTTTACTCGCGTCATTTTGCTCTGCCTCTTTCAGTGGTTCAGACTATTCCAAAGTCGGGGCCAGCCGCTTGACTCGGCGGCGCGCGCCGATGTTTTCGGTCACATGGGCGTAGCTGTAGGTAGCCTTGACCGTAGGCGACTTTCTGCGGCGCAGGTGGCCCTTGCCCTGGCGCATGCGCATCAGTTTGCCGGTGCTGGAATATCTGAAGCGCTTGGCTGTCGATTTGTGCGTCTTGATTTTAGGCACGCGAACATCTCCTCGATAAATTCAAAGCTGGACCCGCTTGAACGTATCATCTCAATTGATTGGGGAGGACTTCCGAAGTCTTATGGACTGTGAGCTCGTTTTGAACAAACCTGCGCAGACTTCGGAAGTCTCGACCCCGGTTTTTTGAGATGATACGCTTGAACCAAGAAAAAGGCACGGTCCCCCGCGCCTTTTGCTCAGGTTCACTCCTGCGCGCTGGCTGCCCAGCTCAGGGTTTGGTGCTCGATTTGGGCGTCAATATCATCAGCAGGCTGCGGCCTTCCATGCCGGGCGCCTTTTCGACATCGGCAACGTCTTGCAGATCGTTGGCCACGCGCTGCAGGAGCTCAACCGCAACTTCAGGATGGGTGATCTCGCGCCCGCGGAAGCGGACACGCGCCTTGACCTTCGACCCGTCCTGCAGGAATTTGCGCGCCCGCCGGAGCACCACTTCGATGTCGTGTTCGCCAGTCTTGGGCCGCAGGCGAATCTCCTTGACCTCGATTTCCTTCTGCGCCCTGCGAGCCTCTCGCTCTTTCTTGGCACTTTCGTACTGGAACTTGCCAAAGTCCATGAGACGGCACACAGGTGGGTCCACCTGCGGCGCGACCTCCACCAGATCGGTGTTCTGCTCACGAGCCAGGGCCAGAGCCTCGGCACGCGACATAACGCCCAACTGGCGGCCGTCGTCGCCGATGACTCGCAATTGAGGCGCCTTGATACGCTCGTTGACGCGATGTGTTTTGCTGCTGATTGCAACCGCCTTATGCTAGTTTCAGAAGAGCCCCGTTTGAGACGGCGCCCCGAACCGAACACGGCGCCCCCAGCCTGCATCAGCATGGGAGCGCCTGATATCAAATTCGGGCGGATTATAGTGCAACTGAAGCGAGAAGTCAAATTGCGCCGCTTCCTGGCCGCGTCGGCCCGTCCATGGCCGCGGCGGTAGCCACGAGACCAGTACCGATTGTTGGTCCACGCCATCCGTGGTACAATAGCCGCGCGTGCCGTGGCTGCGCAGGCCCAGCGGGCACCCCCCGCGCCGAGACACCTGCACGCGCGCCGCTACGCAGCACCGTTGTTGACCCTGTACTCACGAGGAGTGTGTAGACTCGCATGACCGCAGCAAGATCGCTTCGCTGGCCCTCCTTGACAATCCTGGCTCTGCTGCTGGCCGCCTTGGCCTGCCCTCCTGCCCAGGCTGCAGCGCCCGTGCAGCAAGGCTGCTTCGATATCGTCGTGGATGGCGGATTCGAGCAGCGCAATTGGTGGACGTTGGGAGGCGGCCTGTTGCCCGCGGCCTACGTGTCCAGCCCGACCTTCTCTGGAACATCGGCCATGCAACTGGGCAACCAGGTCAACGCGGCGTCCATCGAGGCCTATTCCACGGTGCGCCAGACCCTGACCATTCCTACCAACGCGGTCAGCGCGCAGCTATCCTTCCGGGTGTGGACCTTCACCGAGGCCAATCCGGGCGCCGACCGCCAGGAGGCGTTGCTGCTAACACCGGGCGCCAGCGTGCTCAGCGTCTCGCCCGGCGCGGTCTGGTTTGATCTGAGCAACAGCGGCAGCTATCGCCCGATTGTCATCGATGTCATCGGTCAACAGGGGCGCACCTTCGATCTGGCCTTCTCGGTCTACAACGACGGCGCGGGCGGCCGCACCTGGATGTTCGTGGACGAGGTGCGGCTGGACATCTGCCTGGCCGCGCCTGGCGCCACCGCCACGCCCACCCCCACCTTCGTGCCTTTCCCCACAGCCACCCCCACCTTCGTGCCCTTCCCGACGGCCACCCCCACCTTCGTGCCGGCGCCGGGCACACCCTCCCCCATCCCACCCGACTGCGTCGATATCCTGACCAACGGCGATTTCGAGTGGGATGGCGCCTGGCTGTTTGGCGACACGGCGATTCCGCCCTTCTACGCCGGCGCGCCCAATCCGGTGTTCAGCGGCAGCCGCAGCATGGCGCTGGGCGCGGTGCTGCCCAGCGCGCCCGCCAATGTTCCCTCCTTTTCCTCGATCCAACAATCGATCACCCTGCCGGCCACTGCCCAAACCGCACGGATTCACTTCCAGGTGCTCCCCATCTCCAACGCCAGCCCCGGCGGGCTCAGCCGCCAGGAGCTGGTGCTGCTGGACCCGCTGAACTTCAGCGAAACCATCGATGTCCCCTGGCGCGTGACGCTGAACAGCAGCCAATGGCAGCCGGTAGAAAAAGATCTGACCCGCTTTCTGGGCCGCACCTTGACCGTCTACTTCAACGCGCGCAACGCCGGCGATGGCACGCGCACCAGCATGTTCCTGGACCAGGTGCAGGTGCTGGTCTGCGACACCCTGGCCATCATGCCCTTCAGCGGGGCCAGCGACCCAGCCTCGGCCCAGGCGCCAATTGCCGCGCCCATGGCGGCTCAGCCTATGCCCGCCACCCACACTACGGTCATCGCGGTGAACGGCGGCTCGGCCCCATTGCCCGAGGTCACCCCGGGCCCGATGGTCACGTCGACGGCGACACCCGATCTGCGCGGGAATCAAGGCTCGAAGCTCAATCTCAGCGCGTTGAACAACCCTTGGCTGATCATCCTCGTGATGAGCGCGCTCATTCTCCTGTGCGTGGTGGCAGCTCTCTACTTCTTCCGGGGCGGAAGCCAGGAAAAACCACCGTCTTGATCTTAAGTTCGCCGCCTCTGCGGAAGAGGCGGCACACTTAAACGAACCCAAGGTATCATCTCAAAAAACCGGGGTAGAGACTTCCGAAGTCTGCGCAGGTTTGTTCAAAACGAGCTCACAGTCCATAAGACTTCGGAAGTCTTCCCCCTCTATTGAGATGATACAACCCAAGGACCCAGCATGCGTCTCACCCTCTACACCGACGAAACCGGCTTCGACGCGCTGCGCGCTCAGTGGAACGATCTGCTGGCGCGCAGCCTTTCCAACACCCTCTTTCTGACCTGGGAATGGCAGACCACCTGGTGGCGCCACCTGGGCAACGGCGATCTCTATCTGCTGGCCTGGTACGACGCCGGCCAATTGGCGGCCATCGCGCCGCTCTACCTGCACGAGGACAGCGCAGGTCAACGCCGCTTCGATCTGGTCGGCTGCGTCGAGGTCTCCGACTATCTGGATCTGATCGCGGCGGCCGGCTACGAGGAGGCTGCCTACCGTGCCCTGTTGGACTGGCTGGGGAGCGACGATTGCCCGCCCTGGGATCTGTGCGGGCTGTGCAATCTGCCGGAGGCGTCGCTGACGCATCGCCGGCTGCCCGAGCTGGCGGCTGCCCGCGGCTGGCAAGCGGTCAGCGAGCTGGAAGATGTCTGTCCGCTGATCCTGCTGCCCGACAGCTTCGAGGCCTATCTGCAAGACCGCCTGAGCAAGAAGCAGCGCCACGAGGTGCGGCGCAAGCTGCGCCGCATCGAAGAGGAAACCAGGGTGCGCTGGTACGTGGCCGAAGCGGGCGCCGAGCTGGACCCGCAGATCGATGCCTTCATCCGCCTGCACCGGCTGAGCAAGCAGGAGAAGCTGGGCTTTATGACCGAAAAGATGGAGGCCTTCTTTCGCGCGATCATGCGCATCATGGGGGAGGTGGGCTGGCTGCACCTGGCCTTCATCGAGATCAACGACGTCAAGGCCGCGGCCCTGCTGAGCTTCATGTACGACGGCCGTCTGCTGGTCTACAACTCCGGCTACGATCCGGACAGCTACGCCGAGCTCAGCCCGGGCATCGTGCTCACCACGCGCATCATCGAGGACGCCATCCAGCGCGGCCTGCGCATCTTCGACTTTCTGCAAGGCAACGAGATCTACAAATACCGCTTCGGCGCCCAGGACACAGCGGTGTATGCGACGGTTGTGCGCCGGGCGTAATGCGTAACACGTAATGCGTAACACGTAATGCGTAACACGTAACCCGGAATCGCGGACTGTGCCCCTAATCAACGGG
>JAJTXO010000167.1 GCA_021463315.1 Caldilineales bacterium
GGTGCAGGCCGCCGCGCCCCAGTCGTAGTGCAGCTCGCTGGTGGGGCCGCAGGGGCCGGTATCGCCCATGGACCAGAAGTTGGTCTTCTCGCCCATGCGCAGGATGCGCTCGGCCGGCAGGCCGATCTCGTTCTGCCACACGCCGTAGGCCAGGTCGTCGTCCAGGAACACGGTGGCCACCAGCCGGTCGCCGGGGATGCCGAAGACGGTGGTCAGCGCCTCCCAGGCGTAGTGGATTGCCTCACGCTTGAAGTAATCGCCGAAGGAGAAGTTGCCCAGCATCTCAAAGAAAGTGTGGTGGCGGGGCGACGGGCCGACCTCCTCCAGGTCGTTGTGCTTGCCGCTGACGCGCATGCACTTCTGGCTGCTGGCCGCGCGCAGGTAGGGCCGCTTCTCCAGCCCCAGGAAGGTGTCCTTGAAGGGCACCATGCCCGCGTTGACGAAGAGCAGCGTGTCGTCGCCGTGGGGCACCAACGGCGCGCTGGCGACGCGCGTGTGCCCCTTCTCCTCGAAGAAATCAAGAAAAGCCTGGCGGATCTCCGCCGCAGTGGTTGGTCTGGCGATCTTCATGTCGGCGCTGTGTTCCTTGCGTCTCAAAAACGATATGCTGCCCAAAGGGCAGCAGCAAGGCGCATTTTATGCCATGTGAGGACAAATGTCAAAGGCCCACGGCAGAGGTGGCAGCGGCCACCTGCTTGACAAAGGCCGAAACCAGTGTGATAATCCGCAAAGACCGTGACGGACACCTGGCAAAGTAAGTTCCTGCCCATCCTCCTCCTGACCGAAGGTGGCGAAGGATCTCAGCCTGCAAGACGGAGACCCTTCGCCGCTTTCGGTCAGAGTGACATCTACGGTGTACTGAAGTGGACCGTTACCTGCCTGGGAGAACACCATGATCGACCGACTCTTCGTCTACGGCACCTTGGCGCCGGGTCGCCCCAACGAGCACGTGCTGGCAGATATGCCTGGCTCCTGGGTCCCGGCGACCGTTGGTGGAACCTTGGTACATGCCGGCTGGGGTGCGGATGTCGGGTTCCCCGCCATCATCCTCGACGATGCCGGTGAGCGCGTCGACGGGTTCGTGTTCAGCTCGGAGCTTCTCGCCGAGCACTGGACCCGGCTCGACGATTTCGAGGGCGACGGATATGCGCGCGTGCTGGCGTCGGCCACGCTGGAGGATGGGTCTGTGGTGGACGCCTACGTCTACGCACTCCGGCAAGACCGCCCAGCAATGGATTCGTCGTCCGCGCGCGACAGCTAGTCCGCAAATCGAGCGAACTGCTGCGCATCACAGATAGCCTGGGTAGGCACCGCACCCGGCGACAAGGCTGCAGATGAGCCGAGCGCATTGGGTGTTTCAGCATCTCACTGGTAGGCAATCGAAGCGGGGTCAGCAGTTGGGCTGAATTTGACCACAATAACGAGTCATGATACTATCGCGACATGATTGAGTCGTTTGCGGACGAAGAAACCGAGAAAATCTTCCATGGGCGAGTTTCACGCAAGTTGCCTTCGACCATTCAAAGAACGGCTCGCCGTAAGCTACTCTATCTGGAGGATGCAGACGATTTGCAAGATCTGCGCTCGCCACCTGGAAATCGTCTGGAGTTGTTGCGTGGCGACCGTGCCGGGCAATACAGCATTCGCATCAATGAGCAATGGCGGATCTGCTTCTATTGGGAAGCAGGCAAGGCAAACCAGGTCAAGATCGAGGATTATCATGACTAACAGTAACGAGATAGCCGAGGAAGAGCGTTTACCACCTGTGCATCCAGGCGAAGTTCTCCTGGAAGATTTCATGAAGCCGCTCGGTCTGAGTCAGTATCGTCTTGCCCAAGACCTGGGCGTGCCAGCCTTACGGATCAGTCAAATCGTACATGGCAAACGTGCAGTGACGGCGGACACCGCCTTGCGTCTGGCGCGGTATTTTGGTACGAGTGCAAATGTTTGGATGAGACTGCAGGCTCGCTACGATTTAGAGGTAGCAGAAGGTGCCTTAGCGGAACGCGTGAAGCGTGAAGTCAAGGTTCGCCAGCCGATGACGCCTGTACTGGCATAAGCTGCATGGGTTCGGGCGGCCAATTCCTTCCGCAGTGCAATAATTGCCTCCAACACGTCCTTGTACGGTTGCCAGTCACGGCGTCAAGCAACAGGTATTCGCCGGGTCTCGGCCGCGGCTCCGCCTGATGACTAATGATCGGACTGACGAAGATGTGATCAGGCTGACCATGTTCCTACTTGATCTCGCGACAACTTGGCAGTGGATCTATCTTCAGATATCACTTCACCACCCACCCCAGCTTGACACGTCAACCACTCGATGCTACTATAGCGCCACTATGAAGACCGAGCGCACATTCTCCTACACCTACCGGGGGGGCGACTACGCCCCAACCCCAGTGTGTTGAACGCGTCTATCGGTTGAGATCGGCCCTTTCCCTGCTTTTCAACGTGGCGCGCTGCGCCACGTTTTGATTCCCGCCGCACGAGACCCTGCCGATTCCCGGCAATCCGCAGGGTCTGGCCCAACTACCCGGAGGCTGCTGCCATGATCACTCCTACCCAAGACCCCACCACCCTCTCCATCGACCAGCAGGTCGCCTGGCTGATGCAGGGCGCCAGCTACGGCGACGAGGAGACCAAGCGCCAGATGGCGACCGAACTGCGTGAACGCCTGAGCGATTCGCAGCGCAGCGGCCAGCCGCTGCGGGTCTACTGCGGCTACGACCCCACCAAGCCCGACCTGCACCTGGGCCATACCATCACCATGCGCAAGCTGCGCCAGTTCCAGGATCTGGGCCACGATGTCACCTTCCTGATCGGCTCCTACACCAGCCTGGTGGGCGACCCCAGCGACAAGAACAAAGCGCGCCCGCTGCTGAGCGAAGCGCAAGTCATGGAGAATGCCCGCACCTACGTCGAGCAGGCCTTCATCATCCTGGACCGCGACAAGACCACCGTGCGCCACAACGGCGAATGGCTGGCCGGCCTGCGCCTGCTGGACCTGATCCAGATCGGGCAGAACTTCACGGTGCAGCAGTTCCTGACCCGCGAGAACTTCGCCAACCGGCTGGAGCGCGGCGAGCCGGTCTTCCTGCACGAGACCTTCTACGCCCTGCTGCAGGCCTACGACGCGGTGGCGCAGCAGACCGACGTGCAGATCGGCGGTACCGACCAGCTCTTCAACATCCTGATCGCCGGCCGCAAGCTGCAAGCGGCCATGGGTCAGAAGCCGCAGGTGGCGCTGATCGTGGACATCCTCCCCGGCACCGACGGCGAGATCAAGATGAGCAAGAGCCTGGGCAACGACATCCCGATCCTGGCCGAACCGGCCGACATGTACGGCAAGGTGATGTCGATCCCCGACCACGCCATGCCGCTCTACTTCAAGCTGGCCACGCGCTTCCTGCCCGCGCAGGTGGCCGAGGTCGAGCAGGCGCTGCGGGACGGCAGCCGCCACCCGCGCGACCTGAAGATGGCGCTGGCCAGGGAGATCGTCAGCATCTTCCACGGCGACGATGCAGCCGCGGCCGCCGAAGAGCACTTCCGCACCGTTTTCCAGCAGCGTGAGCTGCCCGACGACATGCCGGAAGTGCGGCTGGACGGGCCGGTGGGCCTGCTGGCGCTGATGACCGGGCACGGCCTGGCAGCCAGCAACAGCGAGGCGCGCCGGCTGGTGCAGCAGGGCGGCGTCAAGCTGGACGGCCAGGCGGTCACTGACATCAAGTTGGAGCTGGCCCCCACCGGCCGCGAGCAGGTGCTGCAGGTAGGCCGGCGCAAATTCGTCAAATTGATCGGCTGAGCGTTGACAAATGAATCGTTTCGCACTACAATAGCGGCCATGCGCTCCTTCTTGCCACCCCAGATCCTGCCAGGAGGTATCTGCCCATGAAACGGCTGCTGTTCAAGCTGATCTTGCTCGCTACTGCGGCGCTGGCTGTCGCCAGCTTCGCGGCTGGCGCTGCGGCCGTTTGGCTGTTGCTGCGCCGGCGTGACCGGCGTCGCCAGCAGCGGCTGGCCCGTTTGGAGCGCGAACAGGCCAGCCGGCGGGCGTGGGCTCTGGATGTCGAGCGCCAACTGGCGCAGCAGGCAGCGCCGCCCTCCTTCCAGCGCGGCGCTGTGGCCAGCAATGGCTTCATCAGCGTCCAAGCGCTGGCCGCCGAGGCCGATGCGGCCGCCAGCGACCTGGAAGCCGCCGCGGATGCCCAGGCGCTGGACGAGCTGCTGCTGGAAACCGAGCCAGCTCTGGCCGAAGTCGAGGTGCTTCAGGACGGCCTCGAGGCTGACCAGGCCGGCCGCGAGCCGGTTGGGATCGACCTGGCCGCGCTGCCGGGCCGCGCGGGCGCGCTGGATCTGCCGGCCAGCGCCGCGGAGGATGACCTGATTCTGATCGACGGCATCGGCCCGGTCTTCGCCGACCGTCTGCGCCAGCAAGGCATCGTCACCTTCGCCGGTCTGGCCCAGCTCAGCGAGGCCGAGTTGGCCGAGCTGATCCAGACGCCCGCCTGGCGTCGCCCCGACTTCGCTGCCTGGATCGCCGAAGCTGCCCAGCGCGCGGCCGCGCCCGCTGCCGATGGCAGCGCGATCACCCCATAAGTCCTCCCTTTTTCCAGCACTATGCGTCGCTGCGAACAGGCGGGCTGGGGCCCCGCCTGTTTTTTTGTCCACAAACGGCCAGTGGCAATTGAACATTGACCATTGACAATTGATTGTTGGATACGTTCAACATGAAGTGAGTCTCTTCCGCCCTCGTAAGGACGATTTCTTAAATCGTCCTACGTCGGATCACACGCGCTGAACGCACCCAACCGATCCCAGGGACGTCTCGCCCGCCCCGACCCGGCGAGGACGCCTCCCTGATCGGCTTTTTTGACCATGAGGTAGCACCATGACCATTGCCTCGTCTCAACACACTCCGCCGCTGAACGACAAGCTGGCCTCCTACGACCTGAAGCAGGCGGTTGACGACAACCGGCTAGCTGGTCTGTGGCGGCTGATCAGCGGCTTTCACTGGACCTTCCTCGGCGCAACGCTGGCGCTGGGCCTGGCCGCGCTGGCCAAGACCGCGGTCTATTTCGTCTTCCGCGGCTTCGTCGACAACGTCCTGGGCCAGCCAGAACAGGCCAGCCTGATCCCGCTGATCGCGCTGAGCTTCATCGGCTTGGCGTTGGTGGAGGGCGGCTTCACCTATCTCAGCGGCCGCTGGGCCGCGCGCACGGCCGAAGGCACCGCCTACCGCCTGCGCAACTACCTGTTCGACCAGATCCAGCGCCTGCCCTTCAGCTTCCACGCCCGCACCGCCACCGGCGAGCTGATCCAGCGCGCCACCTCGGACGTGGACCATATCCGCCGCTTTCTGGCCGATCAGGCCACCGCGGTCGGCCGGGTGGCCATGCTCTTCCTGGTCAACTTCACCGCCATCCTGCTGCTGAACTGGCAATTGGCGCTCTTCTCGGTGATCGTCATCCCGTTGGTGTTGCTGATCTCGGTCTGGTTCTTCCGCCGCATCTCCAACGCCTACGAGGCCTACCAGGAGCAAGAGGCGACGCTCTCCACCACGCTGCAGGAGAACCTGACTGGCGTGCGAGTGGTGCGCGCCTTTGCCCGCCAGGACTACGAACAGGCCAAGTTCGAGAAGGACAACTGGGAAAAGTATCGCCGCGGTCGCCGGCTGTTGATCATCCACTCGCTCTACTGGCCCACCACCGACATCATCTCCGGCCTGCAGATGATCGCTGGCTTCACCTTCGCCGCGCTGCTGGTCATGGATGGCACCATCAGCCTGGGCACCTATCTGGCCTACCATCAGTTGGTGGTCTGGATCATCTGGCCCATGCGCAACCTGGGCCGGCTGATCGTGGAAATGTCCACCGGTCTGGTCTCTTACCAGCGCGTCACCAAGTTGATCGCTGAAGAGCGGGAGCCGCTGGACGAGGGCGATGTGCGGCCGGCCGGCGCGCCGCAGGGCCACATCCTCTTCGACCATGTCGCCTTTGCCTACGAGCAGCATCCAGAGGCAAACGCCAACGGGAGTGCAACCAGCACGCCGGTGGACGCACGCGGCCTTCCCAACATCTACGACGGCCTGGCCTTTGACTTCGAGCCGAGCCCGGAGATCGATGGCAACGGCGATCTGGTCGACGCGGCCGGGAACGCGCCAACCAGCCCCATGCCGCACGTGCTGCGCGACATCAGCTTCGAGTGCCGGCCTGGCCAGGTGATCGCGCTGATGGGCGGCGCTGGCTCGGGCAAGACCAGCCTGGTCAACCTGCTGCCGCGCTTCTACGAGGCCACGGCCGGCCTGATCACGCTGGACGGCCAGCCGCTGAACCGCTATACCCGGCGCTACCTGCGCCAGAACATCGGCATCGTCGAGCAGGAGCCCTTCCTCTTCTCTCGCAGCATCCGCGACAACATCACCTACGGTGTGGCCCGCGTGGTTCCCGACGAAGAGGTCTACGCGGCCGCGCGCGCGGCGGCTATCCATGACGGCATCCTGAGCTTCCCTGAAGGCTACAACACCATGGTCGGCGAAAAGGGTGTCACGCTGTCGGGTGGCCAGAAGCAGCGCGTGGCCATCGCCCGCACCCTGCTGAAGAACCCGAAGATCCTGATCCTGGACGACGCCACCTCATCGGTGGACAGCGAGACCGAGGCCGAGATTCGCCAGGCCCTGCAGGGGCTGATGGAGAATCGCACCACCTTCGTCATCGCCCACCGCATCCAGAGCGTCATGGACGCGGACCTGATCCTGGTGCTCAAAGATGGCCGCGTGCTGCAACATGGCACGCACGACGAGCTGATGGCCCAACCCGGCTTCTACCGGCAGATCTACGACCTGCAAGCGCGCATGGAAGATGAGCTGCAGCGGGAGATCGGTGGGAAGGAATAACGAGTTACGCTCTCTCCATCCATACCAACCCAAACTCCACACCCACTCCGGGTTACGAGTTACTCGTTACTCGTTACGAGTTACATCACCAACAAACCTAACCAATAGAGACAATCCCATGTCCGACTACGAAGACATTGAACTAGAAGAAGAAGAATTTCAGGGCCAGATGAGCGGCCGCACGCTGCGGCGCATCCTCAGTCTGGCCCGTCCCCACTGGCGCTGGGTAGCCGGCTTCTTGCTGCTGGTCGCGGTGGTGTCCTTCCAGGACGCGCTGTTCACCTTCCTCAGCAAGCAGATCGTGGACGAGGGCATCGTGCCGGGCGATCGCGCGCGTCTGCTGGAGATCGCGCGCCTCTACGCCGGCTTGATCTTCGTGCAGGCCGGCGCGGTGTTCGGCTTCATCTACCTGGCCGGCATCCTGGGTGAGCGCATCCAGTACGACCTGCGCAAGCGCATGTTCGACCGGTTGCAGGTGCTTTCCTTCGCCTACTATAGCCGCACTCCCATCGGCTGGCTGATGTCGCGCGTCACCTCGGACTCGGAACGAGTCGCCCAGTTGGTGACCTGGGGCATCCTCGACATCACCTGGGCGATCATGAACATCGTCACCTCCCTGATCTTCATGCTGGTGATCAACTGGCAGTTGGCGCTGATCGTGATGGGCATCATTCCCGTCCTGCTGGTGGTGGCCGTCTACTTCCAGCGGCGCATCCTGTCGCAGTATCGCAACGTGCGCC
>JAJTXO010000168.1 GCA_021463315.1 Caldilineales bacterium
GGCGCGAGTCAGTTCCATCCCCTCTCGCCGCGACAGGTCCATCGCGCTGATCGACTCGGTGGACTTGAGCGACGCGGTCATGCGGTCGCTGTCCACGCGGATGACCGGCTTGAGATTTAATAACGCGCCCGCAATGGCTTGCACGCGCCCAATGCGTCCGCCGCGCGCCAGATATTCCAGCGTGTCGAGCGTGTAGATCACCTCGGTCTGGGCGCGCAGCTCGGTCAAGCGTTGCTGGATGGCCGCCAACGACCAACCGGCCTGGGCCGCGGCGGCCGCGGCCAGCACCTGAAAACGTTCGCCGCCCGACAGGGTCAGGGTGTCCCAGACCGTCACGGCCGCGTCCTTGCTGACCTGGCTGGCCCCCAGGTGGGCCGCCTGGCTGGTGCCGCTCAAGCCTGACGAGATATGCACCGACAGGATCTCTCGGTCCGTCTCAGCCACCTGCCGATAGAGCTGGGCAAAGATCCCGGCCGAGGGCTGCGCGGTGGTGGGGATCACCGGCTGCATAGCGCGCAGCCGATTGTAGAAGTCATCGGCGCTGATATCCGACGACTTGACTTCCCCGTCGGGGAACTGGATGAAGAGGGGCGCTTCGATCACGCCAAACGCCTGTAGTTCGGCTGCAGACATGTCTGCAGCGCTGTCAGTTACGATTTTCAAGATGGGCAACCTTTCGCGAGGCTATGCATGGCGCCGGCCACGACGCGCTTCCTGCGCACAGCGAAAAGGGCGCGTTGCGCACGGCGCAACTGTGATTATACGCACGAAATCGGGTGTTGTCGATTTGCGCATCCGCGGTTTCGTGTTATAATCTCTGCCGACGCTGCCCCCGTGGTGGAATTGGCATACACGGCAGGTTGAGGGCCTGTGCCCGTACGGGCGTGTCCGTTCGAGTCGGACCGGGGGCACCATCCAACGCAGCGCAGCCTGCACAACAAAGCCGAGCAAGGCCCTTCGCCTTTCTCGGCTTTGTTGTTTGGAATCTTAGGCGGCCAGCGCCTGGGGCTGGATCGCTGCTGTTTTTCACCCCTTATCGCCATCTGATGTATGATAGCGGCTGGACCGGCGTCGCCGGCCAGGAGGGGCGCGACCAGCCAGTCGCGCGCTCCAATCTCCCACGACAAGGTGCTTTGTGTCCGACAACCTGGAACAGCAACCCACAGCGCGCGACGTGACCGCTCAGCAAGCCTCCCACCCGCTGCCCGCGCCCAACCCCGCCCTGAGGCCCACACTGATCGAGATTCTGCTCCTGGCCGGCATCTTGTTGCTGGCCGGCGTGCTGCGCGCCCATCGGCTGGACGCCAAGAGTCTCTCGCTGGACGAGATCTTCTTTGCCGCGGCCGCTCAGCAAGGCGCTCTGTTCGGACCGTATGGCCCTCTGGCCGGAACGCACGCGCCGCTGGCCCTGCTGTTGGAGCGGCTGGCGAGCCTGGCCGGCGCCTCCGAGCAGGCGCTACGCCTGCCGGCCGCCATCGCCAGCACCTTGGGCGTGGCCGCGCTGTGGGCGCTGGGGCGCAGGATGTTGGGACCGACCGTGGGCCTGCTGGCCGCGCTCTTTCTCGCGCTGTCGGCCATGCACATCGAATTCGGCCAGGAAGTACACGCCTACGCGCTGCTGGCCACGCTGAGCACCCTGCTGCTCTGGAGTCTGCTGCGAGCAGCACAGCGCGAGGCGGACTCGGCGGCGGCAACGCAGGGCCGGCCGGCCCTGCGTTGGCTGGCCACCTGGGCGCCCTTCGTGCTTTTCGCCCTGTTGGCTGTCTATGCCCACAGCTACGCGTTGGTCCTGGTGGGCCTCAGCGTGCTGGCCTTTCCCCTCCTTTTCTCCTTCTGGCGCAACGTGCAGCAGGGCCGCGGACAGCCCCAACGCGCCGCCCCCGTCCCGGCTGTATCCGTCCGGCGCGGCCTGATCAACCTCCTCATCGCCCTGGCCCTGGTGGGGCTGGCGCTGCTGCCGCTGCTGGCCAGCGGCGCGGCCGGGCAGCCAGGCGCTGTCGCGTCGCGGCCGCAGGGACCCACCCTGTCCGCCCTGTGGCTGGCCTTCATCACCTATCGACCGAGCTGGCTGATGGATCCGCTCTTCTTCGCGGCAGCGACGCTGTGGTGGCTGGCGGGCCTGCTCTGGCTGCTGTGGCGACGCCGGCCCTTGGGCGTCGCGCTGACCCTCTGGCTTCTGTTGCCTGTGCCGCTGATCGCCTGGTTCGCCGGACGTTCCGGCTTCAGCCTGACGCCGCGGCGCTTGATCTTCATCCTGCCCCTTTTCCAGTTGCTGGTGGCCGTGGGCGTGGTCACCGTGGCGCGGCTGAGCGCGCTCTTCGTCCAGCGACTGCTGCCTGGCGGCGGAAAGCACCGCCTGGCTCCAGCCATCTACGGCCTGCTGCTGCTGGCCAGCGTGCTGGCCTTTGCCAAGGGCAGCGCCGACCCGGTGGCGTTCATCTACCGCAAGCCCAAACAGGACTGGCGCACCCTGGCCGCTATCCTCGACGCCAGGCCCGGCGAGCGCGACCAGGTCATCCTCCTGCCCAGCGTCGATGGCCCGATCCAGTGGTACCTCAGCGCGCCAGCCACCGTGGTCGACGCCGATCTGACCGAAGAGCTGGAGCGCCTCTGCCAGACGCGCGACGCGCTCTACGTGGCCGAGGCCACCAACCGCCGACCCTTGGGCCAAGAGGATGCAGCCTATCTGGCCGCCAACTTCATCCGGACGCCGCTGGCCGACCTCAACCTCTGGTACCGCAACTGCCAGCCAGACGCCTGGTATGGCGCCGGTGCGGAGGCGCTGTTCCCCCTGGCGCTGCATCCTGACCTGCCATATCCCGCGACAAACACGGCGCAGGATGAATTCGAGGCGTTCAGCGCGCTCGCCGCGGGCGCAGCGCGGCCGGAGCAGGCCAGCGACGCGGCCTCGGAGCTCCAACCCCCGGCTCCCACCCCTCAGTCCCCGCCCCCCGAGCCGGTCGACGCCGATGCGCTGCTGACCAGCTTGCTGGAGGCCAAGGCTGAGACGGCCGCCGGCCAGGTGCGCCTGGGCGCGGCCGCGCTGCATGAGCAGCGCCAGCAAGCTGCCGACGGCGACTCCCAGCAGGGCGACCCAGCCGCCGCGCAGGCCTATTTCCAGAGCGCGGTCGAGTTGGACCCCGCGGCCTGGCTGGCCTACGCCCTGTGGGCCGACAGCCTGGGCAGCACCGGCCAGATCACCCAGGCGCTGCAGGTGCTGGATCAAGGTCTGGCAGCCTTGCCCGACAATCCGGCGCTGCACGCCCAGCAAGCCCGCTGGCAGAGCACGCCCGCGCCGGCCGATGATGCGTTGCGCGCGGCGCTGGCCGCGGGACGCAACGCCACCCGAGACCGGCTGTGGCCGGAGGCCATTGCAGCCGGCCAGCAGGCCGCCGCGCTGGCGCCGGCGCGCTATGAAGCGCAGTTGCTTTTGGGCGACGCCTACCGCGGTCTGGGCGAGCTGACCCAGGCGCTGCAAGCCTACCAGCGGGCCAGCGACCTGGCGCCGCAGGAGAGCATCCTGCACGGTCGCCAGGCCGAAATGCTGGCCCGGCTGGGGCGCCTCGACGAGGCAGCGGACGCGGGCCTGACCGCGCTGGCCATGGATCCACGGCTCTGGGAGAACTGGTTCGCCCTGGGCCGGGTCTACATGGCTTCGGCCTTGGCCGACGAGACCAGGGACCAGCCCGGCCAGGAAGGCGCCGCAGACAGCCCCGAGAGCCGCGTCAGCCAGCAGGAGGCCATGGCCTGGGCTGAGGCCCTGCTGCTGCGCGCCCAGGAGCTGGCGCCGCCCGAGGCCGTAGCGCCGGCGCGCGCCCTGGCCGATCTGGCCGCGGCGCTGCCCTCGCCAGTGGTCGCAGCCAACGCAGGGACTGACTATGCCCGCATGACTGCGCAGGAGCGCAACGAGGCGCGCGTCCAGGCCGATCGTGACCTGCAGTTCGGCAAGCCCACCCAGGCGCTGGCGGTCTACCAGCAGTTGGTCGCGGTCGATCCCCAGGATCGGGCCAGCCGCATGGGCGTGGCCAACGCGCTGGCGGCGCTGGGCCGCAGCGACGAGGCGCTGGCTGCGTTCACGGCCATCAGCGCCGAATGGCCCGACTTTCCCTTTGCCGCCATACGGCGCGGCGCGCTGCTGGAGGAACAGGGCGACCTGACCGGCGCGCTGGCGGCCTATCGCGCGGCCGTGGCCACCGCGCCAGACAACGCCGACACCCATTTCAACCTGGCCTATGCGCTGCGGCGCGCGGGCCAGCGCGCCGAGGCGATCGCCGCGTTCGAGGCTGGCCTGGCCATCGATCCTGACCGCGCCAGCGCTGCCCAGGCTCTGGAAGCGCTGCGGGCGGAGAAATGAGCGATGAAGGGTGAGGTGACACGGTGATGGGTTCTGACGGAAGGCGACGAGTTGACGCGGCGCGCGGGCTGCCTTGGGCTGTGCTGGGGCTGCTGATCCTCCTGCACGCCGCGGCCAACATGGTTTGGCTGCAACAGGATAGCCGCTCGCTGTATGGCGACACGGGCAACCACGCGCGGACCGCGATGGCCATCTTCGAGGCGCTGCGCGACCCCGGCCCCGATCTGTTGCTGCGCATCAACCAGGCGACTACCTTCTGGCCGCCGCTGGGCTATCTGCCCGCGCAACTGCTCTACGCGCTGTTGGGCGTTAGCACCGACGTCAGCAGCTTCACCACCACGCTCTGGTTTGCGCTGGCCATCGTCTTCACCTATCTGATCGGCCGGCGGCTGTACAATGGCCGCGCTGGGCTGCTGGCGGCCTTCATCTTCTCCTTCTATCCGGCCGTCTATCTCCAGTCGCGCACGTTCTATATGGACATGGCGCTGGCGGCCATGGTGCTGATCGCGCTCTACTGCCTGCTGCGCACCGACGACTTTCGCCGCCGGCGCGCCTCGCTGCTCTTCGGCCTGGCGCTGGGGCTGGCCGCGCTGACCAAAAACGCCTTCATCATCATGACCATCGGCCCAGTGCTGGCCGTGGCCGGCCGCGGCCTGTTGGTCCACGGCCGGGCGGGCTGGCAGCAATTGCTGGCCTGGCAGTGGGACCGCCGCCTTGAGCCGGCCGGCCAGGGCCTGGTGCAGCGCTTGGTCAACATGGCTCTGGCTGGGATCATCGCCGCGCTGCTGGCCGCGCCCTGGTACGTGAGCCATCTGGGCATTCTCGCCTTCAACGCCGGCGAGGTGACGCGCGACGTGCATCTGGCCGCCAAGCCGGCCACCTGGTACCTGTTGAAATTCGACGAGGCGCTGCTGATCTGGCCCTATCTGCTGCTGCTGGTGGGCATGATCGTGGGGCTGCTGCGCCCACGCCGCCACTGGTTCGCCCTGTTGTGGCTGGCCAGCGGCGTGGCCATCATCACCATGGTCACCCGCCAGAACGTGCGCTATCTGCTGCCGGTGTTGCCGGCAGCCGCGCTGCTGAGCGCCGCCTGGATCGTCTCTCTGCGCCGCCGCGGCCTGCGAGCAGCCCTGATCGGCGTCACCGCGCTGTTTCAGATGGCCCTTTTCTTCGTGATGAGCTGGGGCGCGCCGCCGGCCTGGAACCAGGCGCTGCATGTTCCGGTGCAGAACGCGCACAATCCCTTCAACGACAACGTCAGCGACCGCCCGCAGGCCATCGATCCGCTGGCCTTCCTCTATTACCAGTACCCACCCCGGCCGCACCGCTGGCCTGTGGCCGACATCGTCGACGCGGTGCTGACCGACATCGAGGCCAGCGGTCGAGCGGATCAGGTCAATCGCTTCGTTTCCCTCTCCAAGCTGCTGGATTTCGAGTATTCGACCTTCGCCTACGAGGCGGAGTTGGCGCGCCTGCAGGGCCGGCCGGGCGCAGCCAATCTGATGGTGGGCGATGTGCCGCAGCGGGACAGCTATCTGACCGATTTCCTCGACTTCGACTATGTGCTGATCAAGAGCGACGATCGCAGCCAGCAGGCCAATCGCCAGAATCACCGTGCGGTGCGGGAGCTATGGAACCGCGGCGACTCCGTGCTGCGCCAGCGCTTCACCCCGCTGTTGCGCTGGGACCTGGAGGATGGCAGCGTGGCCGAGCTGTACCGCCGCGACAGCCTGCCGCTGGCAGAGCTGAGCCCGGAGGAACTGCGCCCGATCCTGCATTACGTGCTGGAACAGACGCCGCAGAATGCCTACGCCGCGCAGCTCCTGGCCTGGCAGGACGCCGCCGACCCGGCCACCGTCGATCCCAACGCCGCCGCGCAGCTCTGGCGTCAGCGACTGGTCGCCGATCCGAACAACGCCGCGGCCTGGCGTCAGCTTGTCGATGCCCTGTTGGCTGTCGATGCGCCGGCCGCGCTGGCCGAGGTTCAGCAGGCGCTGGCCAGCCGCCCGCCGAACGTCGCGGGCAACAGCCCGCTGGCCCAACTGCGCCAGATCCTGCGGCGGCCCGTCGCCCTGCTGCCCGCGACGCGGCTGGCGCTGCTGCGCCAAGAGGGTCGGGTGCTGGAGGCATTGGGCGATCCGGCGCAGGCGGAGGCATCCTATCTGGCCAGCCTGCAGCTGGCGCCGCACGATTTCGCCACCCAGGCCGCGGCCAGCGCCTTCTTCCTGCGCCAGGGTCAGACCGAGCGCGCCCAGGAGCTATTCCGCAGCCTGGCCGCCCGCTACGCCCCCACCCCCAGCGCCGAAGGTCCCGCCGCCCCAGTCCCACCCAGCCAAGCCATCACCGCAACCCTCACTTCTCGCTCAGCACCTCCAGCCCCCACTCCTCGCGCAGCATCCCCACCCCTCGATCTGGCCGCCATGCTGGCCGAGCAGGCCGAGCGCACACCCGACGACGCCATGGCGCAGGTGCGCCTGGGGGCATGGGCCGTGCAGCAGGGCGCGTCCCCCGACGCGGCCGCGCAGCATTTCCAGGCCGCGCTCGACCTGGACCCCACGGTTGGGCTGGCCTATGGGCTGTGGGCCGCCAGCCTGGGCAACACCGGCCAGATTACCCCCGCTCTGCAGATCGTCAGCCAGGGTTTGCAGGCTCTGCCGGGCGATCGTAGCCTGTTGGCCATGCAAGCCCACTGGCAGGACCCGCCGGACTCCGCGGCCTCCTCTGGGGTCTACCAGGCGGCGCTGGCGGCCGGGCGCAGCGCACTGAACGAGCGTCGCTGGGAGGATGCGCTGGCCGCGGGGCAACAGGCCGCGGAGCTGGCGCCAGCGCACTACGAGGCGCAGATGTTGCAGGGCGACGCGCTGCGCGGCCGGGGCGAATGGGCCGCCGCGCTGTCAGCCTATCAACAGGCCGCGACCCTGGCGCCCTATCTCAGCCTCCTCTACGGCCGGCAGGCGGAGATGTTGGCCCGGCTGGAGCGGACAGACGACGCGGCGGCCACGGCTATGACGGCGTTGGCTATCGATCAGGGCCGTTGGGTGAACTGGTATGCGCTGGGCCTGGCCTATGCCGCCCACGCTCAGGAGAGCACCCCCGACGGCGGGGTTCAGGCCGCGCAGTTGGCTGAGGCGGCCCTGCTGCGCGCCCAGCAGCTGGCGCCGGCCAACAATCCGGCTCCCGCCCGCGCCCTGGCCGATCTGGCCGGGGCCCAGCGCCGCCAAGCCGCGGCGGTCGCGCCGGCGCCCGTCGATGCTGCGGCTACGCGGTTGGGGGGCGT